>JAITNJ010000036.1 GCA_031290545.1 Rhodospirillaceae bacterium
GTTAATTATAGAAAATAATCTAGTAAAATCATTTGAAATAGAGTATCAAGACGGATCAAAATAATGTCAAAATTTGAAAATAGGATTTTTTGATCATGCCTACACAAAATGGTGATGATAATGGGCCTTGGGGTGGATGGCAAGGACAACGAAATTCAAATAATAATGGTAAAGAACCATTAGGAACTGATGGATTATTACAAAAAAGTCAAAACAAACTGCATCAATTTATGAGTGGTGGTTTTGATAGCGGTCGTGTTATTATTTTTATTATATTAGTATCATTGGCACTGTGGGGAGCAACTGGGTTTTATAAAGTTAATCCGGATGAAGTTGGGGTTGTTTTGCGTTTTGGACGTTTTATTGGTCTAACTCAACCAGGTCTTAATTATCATCTGCCAAGCCCGATTGAAACAGTAATTACACCTGCCGTAACCCATATAAATCGAATCGAATTAGGTTATCGCTCAACAAATAATGATAATCGCAGAACAACTGGACGCGATACAGTTGAAGAAAGCCTGATGTTAACAGGTGATGAAAATATAATCGACATTAATTTTTCTGTATTTTGGAAAATTGGAGATCGGTTAAATGATCCAGAGAATTATTTATTCAATATTCGAAATCCTCAAGGAACAGTAAAGGTTGTAGCCGAATCTGCGATGCGTGAGATTATTGGTCAATTACCGATTCGTGCACCTTTGTTTGAAAACAGACAATCAATAGGTGATTTAACTAGAGCTCGCATGCAAGAGTTACTAGATTCTTATGGTGCTGGAATCAAAATAACACAAGTTCAATTATTAAAAGCCGATCCTCCACACGAAGTGATAGATGCTTTTAACGATGTACAACGAGCTAAAGCTGATCAAGAACGTTTAGGTAATGAAGCTGAAGCTTATCGTAACGATATTATACCAAAAGCACGTGGTGATTCCGAACGAATCATTCAAGACGCTCAAGCCTATAGAGAGCAAGTACTTAATATTGCCCAAGGTGAAGCTAAACGGTTTACCTCTGTTTATCTTACCTATAAATCAGCTCCAGAAGTAACAGCAAGACGTCTTTATATTGATGCTATAGAAGATGTTTTAAAGGGATCTACTAAAGTAATTATTGACTCACAGGCAAAGAATTTTATTCCTTATCTACCTTTACCAGAATTAAACAAAATTAAGGCTACAATACCTACATCTTCTACTGATCATGGAGCAAATCGATGAATCGTAGCATTGCTTTCGGAATCACTATCGTAACTGTACTGACATTATCAATTCTTGCAAATTTTTCTTTGTTTACCGTTCATCAAGCTGAACAAGCACTTGTATTACGTTTTGGAGCAATAGCAGATCCAAAAAACCCAATCAAAGGTCCTGGATTACATATCAAGAAACCTTTCATTGAAGATGTAGTTCGTTATGATAATCGTCTACTTGATGTAGATCCTCCTGCTGAACAGGTAATTCTTGCAGATCAAAAACGTATTGAGGTTGATACTTACGCTCGTTTTCGTATTTCAAATCCATTATTATTTTATCAAGCAGTACGAACTGAAGATGGTGCTAGAGCAAGAATCAGAGAAATAGTTAATAATTCATTACGTCAAGTATTAGGTAATTTTAGTTTGCCAAGTGTATTATCTGCAGAACGTGAACAGATTATGCATGAAATTCAACAACAAGTTAGTGAAACAGCTAAGACTTTAGGTGTTTCCGTGATAGATGTTCGAATTCGACGAGCTGATTTGCCATCAGAAACTAGTCAAGCAATATATCGTAGAATGGAGTCAGAGCGTCAACGTGAAGCTGCAGAAGCTAGAGCTCAGGGTTATGAGCGAGCACAGCAAATTAGAGCATCAGCTGATCGAGAACGTACTATCCTTCTTGCAGAAGCACAGCGCCAGTCTCAAATCTTGCGTGGTGAAGGCGATAGCGAGGCAAACAAAGCTTACGCTGAAGCATTTTCAGTTAATCCAGGATTCTTTGCTTTTTATCGATCTCTTTCAGCGTACAGGGAAGCTTTGAGTAGTAGTACAACAACATATCTATTGACACCAGACTCTGATTTCTTTAAATTTTTCCGCTCAGCACCTACTAAGCCATAAAAATTGATAATAGCATATATGTAGAAATTTGATCACCTATTGATAAAGACTACCACTACCATTGCTGATTTTTATATAAAACATGGAGTCAATTCGATTGATAACTAATCGATCTATAAGCGTTAAGAGTCGTTTTGCAAACAAATTTTCTTATTTAGTTAAACGTATAATATTAGTTTGTACAGCAATAACGTGTTTTTCTATATCAGCTCATGCCACTACAGCACCAGATAGCTTTGCTGATTTAGCTAAATTAAGACTGCCATCTGTTGTCAATATTTCAACTGCACAAACATTGAAAAATCCAGAGCGCGGCCTATACTTTCCACGATTTCCACATGGATCTCCTTTTGATGAGTTTTTTAAAAATTTCATGGATAAACCACCTAATGGTGGTGGAAATTCAGATTCTAATCAAAGACGAATTACTTCACTAGGATCTGGTTTCATAATTGATCCATTAGGTTTTTTAGTAACTAATAATCATGTTATTGATGCCGCTGATGAAATAACTGTAATCCTACAAGACGGCCAATCTTTCAGAGCTGAAATTATTGGTCGTGATGTTAAAGCTGATCTGGCTTTATTAAAAATCAACACACCAAACAAATTACAGGCAATCAGTTTTGGAAATTCTGATGATATACAGATCGGTGATTGGGTAATGGCGATTGGCAATCCATTCGGAATGTCTGGATCGGTAACTGCTGGTATTATTTCTGCCAGAGCAAGGGATATTAATGCTGGTCCTTATGATGATTTTTTACAAACAGACGCTGCCATTAATCATGGCAATTCAGGTGGTCCACTACTTAACCTAAAAGGAGAAGTAATTGGTATCAATACTGTAATTTTTTCACCTTCTGGCGGTTCTGTTGGTATAGGTTTTGCTATTCCAGCCAACCTTGCTAAGCCTATAATCGCTGACTTACAAAAATACGGAAAAGCACGTCGTGGTTGGTTAGGTGTACGCATTCAATCAGTAAATGATGAAATTGCAGAAAGTTTAGGTCTGAAAGAGCAATGTAGTTCCTTACAATGTGGTGCTCTTGTTGCAGAAGTTGATTCGGATAGCCCAGCTAGCAAAAGTGGTATTAAAAAGGGCGATGTGATCCTTCGTTTTGACGGTCACGATATTAACGGAACACAACGTCTTCCTCTTGTAGTAGCCGAAACACAAATTAATAAAAATGTTGAAGTAGTATTTTGGCGTAATGGTAAAAAACTAACAACTCGTATAATAGTAGGGGAATTTAATGACGGTGCAGAACAACAAGAAGTAGCCATTGAAAAAATTGATCCAAAACAGGTTTCTCATTCTAACATAACTGCATTAGGACTATCTGTGTCCTCATTATCACCATCATTACGTGAACGTTACGATCTCAGTACAGAAGCCAAAGGAATAGTAGTTACCAGCGTAAAGCCATCAGGAATTGCAGCTGAAAAAGGAATTAGAGAGGGAGATTTAATTATTGAAGTATCACAAGAAGCTGTTAAATCCCCAGCAGATTTTGCCATTAAAATTGAACTAGCTCGTAAAGCTAATCGAAAATCGGTGTTATTGTTAATTCAAAGCGAGATTGGTACTCATTTTGTACCACTTAAAATTGAACCTATTAATTCAAAAAAAGACAATAAATAATATACGTCTTTTTTAATTCTTAGAAAGAGATTAAGGAGATAATGTTTGACCACGCATAATGGCTACAATACCGGTGCGAGAAATATCGATCAATCCTAGTGGTTTCATTGCCTGAACAAAGGCATCAATTTTATCAGGTGTGCCTGTAATCTCAAAAATAAAAGAACTGTTAGTGGAATCTACAGTATGAGCTCTAAAGATATTAGCGATCCTTAAAGATTCAGCACGATTTTCTCCAGTTCCAACAACTTTTACTAGAGCAAGCTCTCGTGATATCGACGTTCCTTCTATAGTTAGATCAGACACTTTATGAGTAGAAACTAAACGTCCTAATTGTGCTTTGATCTGTTCGATCACCATAGGGGTTCCTGATGTAACTATAGTAATACGAGATAATTGTTTTTGTGAATCAACTTCAGCAACTGTTAAGCTTTCAATATTATAACCTCTACCAGAAAACATTCCTATTACACGAGCCAACACACCAGCTTCATTGTCTACTAAAATGGCAATAGTATGATGACAAATTTCCTGTTTTTTCAAAACCATTGTTTTTCTCCGTTATTAAAACAATAGATCTAATTTTTAAAAATTAAATATCATTTCATTATGAGCTGATCCTGGTGGAATCATTGGAAAACAATTTTCCATTGGATCAACGCAGCAATCAACGATCACCGGACTATTAACAGCTATCATTAGATCAATCACATTATCTAATTCTTTAATCGTTTGAACACGAAGACCAATAGCACCGAATGACTCGGCTAGTTTGACAAAATCTGGTAACAAAGTGAAATAACTTTCTGAATAACACTTATCATAAAGCATTTCTTGCCATTGACGTACCATGCCCATATATTGATTATTAATAATAAATACTTTAACTGGTAAATTATATTGCGCCAAAGTAGCAATTTCTTGAATATTCATCTGAATCGAAGATTCACCAGCAATATCAATAACTAATGAATTTGGATGTGCGATCTGTACACCAACTGCAGATGGCAAGCCATAACCCATTGTTCCCAAACCACCAGAAGTTAATAGACGACATGGAGTTTCAAATTTGTAAAACTGAGCAACCCACATTTGATGCTGCCCAACTTCAGTTGTAATATATGTATCAAGTTCGCGTGTTTTTTCATATAGACGTTGAATAGCGTATTGTGGTTTGATCATTTTGTTATTTTGAATAAATCGCAAACAATCTTTAGTTCTCCATTTCTTAATTTGTGTCCACCAATCTTCCAATGCCAGATTATCAATGTGAATTTGTCTGGATTCCCAGATCTCAATCATGTCTTTAAGAACAGAAGCCACATCACCAATTATTGGAATATCAACAATAATATTTTTATTGATCGAACTCGAATCTATATCTATATGAATCTTTTTAGAATTTGGTGAGAAAGCATCCAATCGACCTGTAATTCTGTCGTCAAATCGTGCTCCTACACAAATTATTACATCACTTCCATGCATTGCTAAGTTGGCCTCATAAGTACCATGCATACCCAACATACCTAATGAAAATGGATCTGACCCTGGAAATGCCCCCAAACCCATTAATGTCTGAGTACATGGAAAACCAGTCATATGTACAAACTTAATTAATAATTGACTAGCAATCTCTCCAGAATTAATCACGCCACCACCAATATAAAAAATTGGTTTTTTAGCACCAGCTATTAATGATATCGCATTATCTATTGTATTGATGTCAGCTTTAAATTGAGGATTATAACTTTTATGTTTTACATTGCCAGGTTCAATATAGACACCCTCACTTATTAAAATATCTTTCGGTAGATCAACAACAACTGGACCTGGTCTACCAGTACGTGCCACATAAAATGCCTCATGTATAATTCTAGCAATATGGTCGGCATTTTTAATCAGATAATTGTGTTTAGTACATGACCTAGTGATGCCAGTAATATCTGCTTCTTGAAATGCATCATTACCGATCTGATAAGTTGTAACTTGTCCAGTTAAACAAACTATAGGTACAGAATCACATAAAGCATCAAGCAATCCAGTAACTGTATTAGTTGCCCCTGGTCCAGAAGTAACCAAAACTACGCCTACTTTACCAGTAGAACGTGCGTACCCCTCAGCAGCATGTACTGCTGCCTGTTCATGACGTACTAAAATATGACGAAGTTTAATTTGTCTAAAAAGTTCATCATAGAGTGAAAGTACAGAACCACCAGGATATCCAAAAATAACCTCAACACCTTGATCGATTAACGCTTTGAGAATTAATTTTGATCCAGTCATTGTTCTCACACTCATTAGTTAGCTCCTTTATTGCTTTCTACATCACATTTTAATTTCTACATACTACATTAGACAAATAAAAGTAGCAACAAGGACACTGATTATGAGGTACCGCTCAATAAGAATTTACGAATATTTGGAAAGATTACATCTTCAAGACTTTTACTAGACTGTGTATCGATTATATAATCTGCAACTAATTGATTATTAAACCAAGTTATTTGTCGTTTAATATATTGATGTGTTGCTTGTTGTGTTGCTGTAATTGCATCATTTAGAGATATTTTTCCATTTAAATGTTCCCTAAATTGTTCAACGCCCAATGCCCGTAGAATTGGTAAATCTGAATTAAGATTAAGGTCAAGAAAAATTTGAACTTCTCTTAAGACACCATTTTTAATCATAGTTTTTAATCTATAATCACAATTAGAATACAACCAATCTCGTTGTGGAAAAAAAACAAATATGAGAAATCGTGCTGATAATGGTATTACTGGTAACTCTGTCTGCCATTGCGCTAAAGAACGACCAGTAGCCATTAAAACGTCCCAAGCTCTTATTAAACGTTGGCTATCTGAAGGGTGTAGTTTAGTTGCCATCTGAGGATCGAACTTAGCCAATTCTGAATGAAAGACCACATTACCTAATTCTCTAAAACGATCTCTTGTGCTCTTACGAATATCAGATGGAATATCAGGAATTGGCGATAATCCTTTAATTAAAGCACTTAAATAAAGTCCAGTTCCACCAACTATAATAGGAAGTCGATCTTCACACCATTCATCTTTACAAGTAGACACGACCAATTTGCTCCAACGTCCTGCTGAGCAAATTTCTAATGGTGAAAGAATTCCGTAAAGTCGATGTGGTGTTCTGTTTTCATCATCAATAGATGGTCTTGATGTTAGAATAGGCAGAGCATCATATATTTGCATAGAATCGGCATTTATAACAACACCATTAAAAGCCTCGGCAATAGCAATGGCTAATGTCGATTTGCCAGAAGCCGTAGGTCCTGCAACAATAACGACCTTATTCATATTTATTTCTTTAAATATCATGAAAGCTGTAAGTTAAAACAAACTAGAATTCAATCTAGTAAATAGGAAACCAATCCATCAACCAATTTAGGTTCAAACCATGTGGATTTAGGTGGCATCATTTTACCTGTATTAGTAACTGCTATTAGATCATCCATTTGTGTAGCAAATAAAGCAAATGCAATTGCCATTTCTCCAGAGTCTACGCGTTGTTCTAATTCACTAAGCCCCCTCTTACCTCCAACAAAATCAATACGCTCATCATTTCGTAAATCATTGATATTTAATACTGGAGCCAACAATTGCTCGTTAAGTAGACTAACATCCAGATGTGCCAATGGATCATCAGGAATCATATATTTAGGTATTAGTCTATACCATCGTTTTTGTAGATAAAGACCAATATTATGAGGTGAACTTGGTTTTGCTTGATCAGACGATACAACTTCAACTATGAAATTAGTTTCAAGTTTAGTAAGAAAATCTTCATAAGAAAGACCGTTGAGATCACGAACCACCCGGTTATATTCAAAAATCTTCATCTCATCAATTGGGAAACTGACTACTAAAAAAGATTGACTAAGAGCATCGGCAGATGCACCAAGAGTACGACGATTCAAGGCAACTCGCGAAGCAGCTGCCGATCTATGGTGGCCATCAGCAATATAAAGAACTGACATTTCATCAAAAGTCTTGATTATTACAGAAATGTCACTCTTTACATTTACACACCACAAACTATGAATATTATTGTCGGTTGCCATAACTCTATATGCAGGTGATAAAGAGGTTATTTTAGCAATAACTGCCATTAAATCATTACTATTGTTATGTGCTAGCAAAACCGCTCCGGTTTGTGCATTACAAGCATCGATCTGATGAAACCGATCATCCTCTTTTTCTTGACGAGTTAATTCGTGCTTACGAATTCGATTTGTATCAAGAGCCACAATTGAACAAGCACCAACGATACCAGTTTGTACATGATCTTCCATTTCTATGCGATATATATAAAAACATTGAGCAGGATCTTGATATAATACACCAGCATCAATCATACGTCGCAAATTTTCTGATGCTTTAGCATAAACACTTGAAGAATAGACATTTGTTCCAATAGGAACATCAATTTCTGGTTTAGAAATATGTAGAAAACTACATGGCCTACCATTTGCCAAGATTCTAGCTTCTTCACTAGTAAGAACATCATAAGGAGGTGCAACAACCTCAGCAACTTTTGAAACAATAGGACGAAGCCCTAAAAATGGACGAAGTAACGGTACAGACATTATTATAAATTCCACTCATTATAAATTTATAGCGCTATTTAAAATAGTAATTAGTTTAATATAAATTATCATTCATGACGATAATTTGGAGCTTCGCGAGTGATTATAACATCATGTACATGACTTTCACGTAATCCAGCATAGGTAATTCTACGAAAAGTACATTTATTTTGCATTTCATAAATAGTAGAATTTCCTGTGTAACCCATACTAGCTCGCAACCCCCCAACCAACTGATTAATTATTGCGTTTACTGCTCCCTTATAAGGAACACGACCTTCGATACCTTCAGGAACAAGTTTTAAACTATCGCTAATATCTTGCTGAAAATAACGATCTGCTGATCCACGCGACATAGCACTAATCGAGCCCATACCACGATAGCTTTTGTAAGATCTACCTTGATAAAGAAATACATCACCAGGACTTTCTTCTGTCCCTGCAAATAAAGACCCGATCATAACGCATGATGCTCCTGCAGCAATAGCTTTAGCAATATCTCCAGAAAATTTAATACCACCATCTGCAATAATTGGAGTATTAGTTATATTAGCTGTTTCTGCAATTTCAAAAATTGCCGACAATTGTGGCATACCAACACCAGCTATAATACGTGTAGTACATATGGTTCCAGGACCTATACCAACCTTAAGACCATCCACTCCAGCATCAATCAAAGCACGTGCAGCATCTGGTGTTACGATATTTCCAGCGATCACTTGAATATAACCAAAACGTTTCTTAATTTCAGAAACCATTTGAATTACACTTTTAGAATGACCATGCGCTGTATCAACTACCAATACATCAACATCAACGGCAATTAATGCCTCGACTCTAGCCATACCATCGCCACCAACACCAACAGCAGCACCTACTCGTAAACGAGCCTTATTGTCTTTACATGCCATCGGATAAGTCTGAGCTTTTTCCATATCCTTAACAGTAATCAATCCAATACAACGAAAATCATTATCAACTACAAGTAATTTTTCAAGACGATGTTTGTGCAATAAGCGCTTAGCTTCTTGTGGTGACACACCTTCACAAACAGTTACTAATCCATCTTTAGTCATTAACTCTGAAATACGTTGATTGAAATTAATAGCAAATCGTATATCGCGATTTGTCAAAATACCTACCAATTTACCAGAACAATCTTCAATAACTGGGAAACCAGAGAATTTATGTTCATCTATTAATTTCATTGCATCAGCTAATGTTTGTTCAGAATTAATAGTTATTGGATTAACTACCATACCTGATTCAAAACGCTTAACTCTGCGTACTTCTTCGACTTGATCCGCAATATCAAGATTTTTGTGAATAATGCCAATTCCACCAGCTTGTGCTAAAGCAATAGCTAATCTACTCTCGGTAACAGTGTCCATCGCAGCTGAAACCAATGGAATACCCAATTCAATAGTTTTTGTAAGGCGTGTATGAGTATCAGCCTGAGACGGAAATACACTAGATTCACTAGGCACCAAAAGTACATCGTCAAAAGTAAGAGCTTCTTTGATTTGCATAACATCTCCGACAGGAATTCTAAATCAATAATGTGCTACTATATTCTAAATTGTTTATTATCTAACTAATTTTTATCGACAAAAAGATGTTTGTTTCATTGTATTAAATAAAATAGAGTATAATTGTATTAATAATATTATGTAGTTAATTACATATCACCTAGGAATTTGATATGCGAATTATGCAGGTGATGGGAAGTGATAAACGTGGTGGGGCAGAGAATTTTTTCTCTAGACTTTGCATTGCACTACAAAAAAAGACCGATATTACACAATGTGTAATTATTCGTCGCAATGCACCATGCATGCACGATCTTTTAGAAGGTGGTGTCAAACCGATCGAGATGCCATTTTTTTATTCTGGTAATATAATCAGTAAATTACTACTAAAAAAATATATAAATCAGTTTACTCCAGATATTGTATTAACTTGGATGAGCAGAGCTACTTCTGTATGTTCTAAAGGTTCATTTATCTGGGTAGCACGATTTGGTGGATACTATGATCTCAAATACTATAAATCATGTAATCATCTGATAGCTAATACTAAAGAAATCATTGATTATTTGATCAAATGTGGTTGGTTGCGAGAAAAAACAAGTTATCTACCTAATTTCGTGGATGAAAATAAATCATTTTCAATCGACAAAGCCAGTTTGCAGACTCCATCAGATGCACCGGTGATCTTAGCTCTTGGTCGCTTTCATTCTGACAAAGCCTTTGATGTTCTGATCAATGCCATGTCTAAAATACCACATGCTCATTTGTGGTTAGCTGGAGAAGGTAAATTAGAATATAAGCTCAGAGCTCAGACTATTAGCCTCGGAATTGCTGAGCGCGTACATTTTCTTGGTTGGAGAAACGATATAGGATCACTACTGGTCACAGCTGACTGTCTGGTTTGCCCATCTAGAATCGAACCTCTAGGTAATGTAATCTTAGAAGGTTGGTTTTATAAAAAACCAGTAGTAGCTACAACCACAACTGGACCATCTGGTTTAATTAAAAACGAAAAAACAGGAATTTTAGTTCCATCTGAGAAAGTATCAGAATTAGCTATAGCTATAAATCGAGTAATTACTAATCCAACATTGGCTAACAGAATATCACAATTAGGACATGCTTATTATATAGATAATTTTAGCCGTGATGCAGTAATAAATCATTATATCAATTTCTTTAAAAGAATGATCTATTGATGTGCGGTATCGCTGGTATTATGACTGTTGATAACAAAACTCCAGATATTACTTTACTCAATAGTTTAGAAAAAGCTCTATTACATCGTGGTCCAGACAGTACTGGACGTTATATAAAAAATAATGTCGGTCTTATTCACACACGATTAGCTATTATCGATCTAATCTCAGGAAATCAGCCTTTATTCGATTCGCGTAATTGTGCCCTAATCGCAAATGGTGAAATTTACAATGACATCGAACTTAGAAAACAATTACTATCAAATACACATTTACAAACACGATCTGATTGTGAGCCAATTTTGCATCTTTATGATAAATACGGCCTCGATACAGCACATTATTTACGTGGCATGTACGCTTTGGCTTTGTACGATTTAGACAATAAAAACTTAGTACTATCTCGAGATCCTTTTGGTATTAAACAACTTTACTATATAGAAACACCTAATTGCTTTGCATTTGCCTCTGAACCGCAAGCTTTGATTGCGGCAGGTTTGATCAAGGCAGAACCATCAAGAGACAAAATTTCAGAATTGTTACAATTACAATTTACTACAGGAAAAGAAACTATTTTTTCTGGAATTCGTCGTTTACTCCCAGGCGAAACGTTGTGTTTAGCAGATGGGCAGATCAGGACGAGCAAAATGATTGATGCTCTTCCTAAAAATGGTACTTTGCAAATAAGTGAGGAAGAAGCGCTTAGTCATTTAGATAATATTCTAATGGATAGCATTAATGTTCACCAAAGATCCGATGTGCCATATGGTCTATTTTTGTCTAGTGGTATTGATAGCGCTGCTATTCTTACATGCATGACACGACTCAATACCAATCCAGTTCAGGCATACACTGCTTGTTTTCCTAAGACTACTGTGCATGATGAATATGAAGAAGCACATAAATTAGCCAAAACTATGGGTGCACACCATATAAAAGTAGAAGTAACGTCTTCCGATTTTTTGCGTTATTTACCCAAAATTGTTGCTTGTGTTGATGATCCAACCGCAGATTATGCAATCATACCTACTTATCTTCTGGCACGTGAAGCTGCTAAAGATGTAAAGGTAATCTTATGTGGAGAAGGTGGTGATGAAATCTTTGCAGGTTATAGTCGATACAAAAGACAAATTCGCCCTTGGTGGTTAATGGGTAGACAACGTAGACGAACTGGTCCCTTTTCTGGTCGTGATATTTTATTTGAAGAGCCTAAAAATTGGCGTGATGGTATTGCTTCATCTGAAATAACTAATACTTTGCCTGGTCGCAGTAAGTTACAAATTGCCCAAGCTATCGATTTCACCGATTGGCTAGCACACAGTCTGTTAATTAAGCTAGATCGTTGTCTAATGGCCCATGGTTTAGAAGGTCGAACACCATTGTTAGATCAAACTGTAAGCAATTTTGGTTTTGGTTTACCTCAAAATTTAAAGTTAAATCGTGGTCTTGGAAAATATCTGATGCGTCGTTGGTTAAAAAAACATGTGTGCAATTCTAAAGCCTTTTCTAGAAAAAAGGGATTCACTGTACCTGTCAATGATTGGATTTTTATGAATGGCGAAAAACTAGGACCATTAGTGGCTAATGACCCAGCTATTATGGAGATTGCTTCTGTCAATAAAGTCATTTCTATATTCTCTAGTCATGATCGTCATTACTTAGAAATGGCATGGCGTCTATTATTCTTTGCTCTGTGGCATCGTCGACATATTCGAGGAATCAAACCTGATGGTGATGTTTTCGAATGTTTAGCCCACCCACTTGGATAAAGAATTTTTAAACAAAATCATGTTTATTAATTTACTAATAATCAATTAGCTAATCTTTTCCAAAATCTTAGAAAGACGATTTGCAAAAGACATTGGATCAGACAGAACTTCACCTTCAATAATCCTAGCCTGATCGAACAATAACCAAGCAGAATCTGTTAATTTGTTTATTGCATCATCTGAAGTTGCGCTATCAGCTAAACGACGAATCAGTGGATGAGATGGATTAATTTCAAGAATACGTAGTGCTCTTTTCTTATCAGCCGTCTGTGTATGTTGACGTAAAATACGCTCTAGATGTAATCCTACATCACCATCTTCTGCTACCAAACAAACAGGACTATCAATGAGACGATTTGAACTACGTACATCCTTAACATGATCCGTTAGTATTAGTTTAAATATATTAATCAAAGATGTCATATCACCTTCAGATACTTTTACCTCATCAACATTTTCATTACTCTTAATTTTCGATAGATCTGTAGCGCAATAAGTAACAGAACGAAATTGCTTTTCTTGATAAGAAGAAATCGCACCTGGCCAAAATTCATCAATAGGATCAGTTAACAATAATACTTCTATGCCTTTTGCTACAAATCCTTCTAACTGAGGACTTTTCTTTATAGATTCAATTTCATCACCACTAATAGTATATATAGCTTCTTGACCATCTTTCATTCTTGATAAATAAGTGTTGAGACTAATCGGCTCATCAGATGCTGTAGTGACAAAACGAGATAATTCTAGAATCTCATTTCTCCGTTCAAAATCCTCATAAATACCTTCTTTTAAAACAGCACCAAAATTTTTCCAAAAAATTTGATAATTATTTTCATCGTCTTCACTTTTCTTTTTTAGTTCTGATAATACCCGTTTAATCAGACCTGTACGAATTTTTGCTAACATTTGATTATGTTGTAGCATTTCGCGACTAACATTAAGCGGCAGATCTTGACTATCAACAATACCGCGAATAAATCTTAAATAAGATGGCAACAATTCAGAACAGTCATCTGTAATAAAGACGCGTTTAACATAAAATTTAATATGCTGTTTACGATCTGGATGAAAAATATCAAATGGCTTTTGATTTGGAATAAACAATAGACTTGTATATTCTATTGCACCTTCTGCTTTATAATGAAGTATAGACCATGGCTCATCTACAGCGTGTGCTATATGATGATAAAATTCTTTGTATTGTTCATCTGTAATTTCAGATTTTGGACGTGTCCATAGTGCTGATGCGCTGTTAATTTGTTCATTTTTATCATCTTCAATCAGCATCACAGGTAATGTAATATGATCGGAGTAAGATTTAACAATCGTACGCAATCGATATCCATCAAGAAATTCATCATTATCTTTACGTAAATGCAACAAAATCTTGGTACCACGTTCAATTGGGATATCTTCCTTATCAATTGTAAATTCACCATTGCCATCAGAAATCCATCGCCATCCGTGATCTTCACCAGCTTTTCTTGTAATAACCTCAACTTTTTCAGAAACCATGAAAGCAGAATAAAAACCGATTCCGAATTGACCAATCAATCCCATATCTTTTTTTGCTTCTCCAGTTAATTGATTTAAAAAAGCTTCTGTGCCAGATTTGGCAATAGTTCCCAAATTATCAATTAAATCATCTCTATTCATTCCAATCCCATTATCAGATACTGACAAGATTCGTGATGTCTTATCAGGCTCTAAAATAATGCGAAATTCAGTATTTTTTTCAAGGATATCTGGTTGAGTCAATGCAATATATCGTAACTTATCGCAAGCATCAGAAGCGTTAGAAATCAATTCTCTAAGAAATATTTCTTTATTGCTATAAAGTGAATGAATAACAATATTAAGAAGTTTGCTAACTTCTGCTTGAAAATTAAGTTTTTCTTCAGCCATGATAAGATAAACCTCGTAGTAAATTAATAAAAGTAGCTTATAAAATTAGATAAACTTTACCATAGATTAATAAAATTTAGGATTCATGATATAAATAAAATTTATTGTAAATACAGTCTTATTAAACAAAAAAGCTTATATTAAGTATTATTAGTATTAATAATGTAGTTTGAAATTAAAATTTCACTAGTGGCATATATGAAAAATGGAGGATCTAAATGCAGATTCCTGCACAAATTACTTTTCATGGCATTGATCATTCTGATGCAGTTGAAAAACGTATTCATGAGAAAATATTTAAACTTGAACGTATTTATCGCAATATAATTCGATGTCGTGTGAAAATTGAAACTCAACATCAAAATACTAACAAGCTACATCACAAACCATTTCACATAACAATTAATGTCACTGTACCTGGCTATGAACTTATAGTAAATCGTGATCCTAAGGAACCTCATATTAATGAAAATATCAACATAGCTTTACGAGAAGCGTTTGATAACATGGAACAAAAACTAAAAGACTGGATTAATACATCAAATGTATAATTGATATTAGCTATCGATTTATCAATGATGAATATTTTTCAATAATATTGTAAATAAATTTACAATCACTACTTGAATAGATCAGTCGAATTACTTAATCTTAATTTAGTGTCAGATGCTCGGATGGCTGCCTTTTTATAAGGAGGAAAGTCCGGACTCCACAGAAATACGGTGCCGGATAACATCCGGCAGGGACAACCCTAGGGAAAGTACCACAGAAAACAAACCACCGAAATTTAATAATTTCGGTAAGGGTGAAATGGTGCGGTAAGAGCGCACCGCACTCCTAGTAATAGGAGTGGCACGGCAAACCCCACCGGGAGCAAGACTAAATAGGGATGGTTGTACTATAAATACAGATGCATTTCTGCATTACCGTCCGGGTCGGTCGCATGAGATATTAGGTAACTAATGTCCTAGATGAATAGTCGTCTATCCGCTTTGTGCGGTGAACAGAATCCGGCTTATAGATCATCTGACACTAATAATTTCTATTTCAAAATTTTTAATAATATTTTTTATAAATAATCATTTAGAACAAATGAAGAACGATCTTCTCATAATAGATTTACATCCTTTTCTATCTACTAAATAGAATATATATATTTTATATTTATGCTAAATTTTAGCAGTTACATCAAATATTATAAAAAATTAAATCTCCCATTTTTTTACTATCAAATGTCATTGACGCCCATGATTTCCCATGATATCTAATATCAAATATAAATTAATTACTCGTAATTAGGACTCGTTAATGGCGTTATTCGTATCCACATTCTTCAACAAAATCGATATCAAGGGACGTGTTTCAGTTCCAGCGTCATTTCGTACTACTGTAACTATGCAGATGTCTCAAGGCATTTTCATTTATCCGTCATTTACTGCGAATGCAATTGACGGATGCTGTGGTGACTTCTTAGAACAATTAGTTACTAGCACAACATTAGATTTTTTCTCATCAGAACAAGATGATATAAATACATTGATTTTCTCATCAGCACATCACCTAACTTGGGACTCTGAGGGACGTGTCGTTTTACCAAAAGAAATCCGAGAGCATGCTAATATAACAGAACAAGTAGCTTTCGTTGGTAAAGGACGTACATTTCAAATTTGGGAACCAATAGCACTTAAAATTCATACTGAAAAAGCACGCAATCGTGCATTGCAGAATCGACCAAAAATCACGTTGCATGCAACAGAGAACAAATAGATGCTACAAATATCACCTCATGTTCCAGTTTTATTGTCTGAGACTCTCGTCGGTCTAACCCCAAAGACCGACGAGATCTTTGTTGATGGAACTTTTGGTGTTGGTGGTTGCTCTTGCGCTTTACTCGACGCAGCTAATTGTCGTGTTTTTGGCATTGATCGTGATCCTTCAGCAATAATTCTTGGTAAAGAACTAGCAAAGCGTTATAACGGTCGTTTGACAATTTTGTCTGGACGTTTTGGTAATATGGATCAACTTCTTAATGATTGTGGCATCAATAAAGTCGATGGAGTTACCTTAGATCTGGGTATTTCCTCAACACAGCTCGATAAAGCAGAACGTGGTTTTTCTTTTAAAAAAGACGGTCCTCTTGACATGCGCATGGAAGAAACAGGAATAAGTGCTGCTGATATGGTTAACTCTTTATCAGAATCCGAATTATCTGATATTTTTTGGAACTTTGGTGAAGAGCGATATTCTAATCGCATTGCACGTGCCATTGTAAATAGTCGTAAAACTCAGCTCTTCGCCAGAACACGTCAATTAACTGATTTGATTCATAAGATTGTTCCTCGTACAAAAAACGGTATAGATTCAGCAACTCGTACTTTTCAAGGTCTTCGTATTGCAGTAAACAATGAATTAGAAGAAATTAGCCGAGGTCTACTTGCTGCAGAACGACTTTTAAATAATAAAGGTAGACTTGCTATTGTTTCCTTTCATTCGCTAGAAGACAGAATTGTGAAGAATTTTCTAAAGATACGAAGCTGTAGTGAGGCTCACACGAATAGATACTCACCACCTCCATTGGCCATTCATAAACCAAGTTTTCGTTTACTAACCAAGAAGCCTATTACTCCAAGTTTTAAAGAAATTGCCGAAAATGTTCGTGCGCGTTCATCGCGTTTACGATTGGCTGAACGCACGTCATGGCCAGCGTGGTCTTCTTCATAATCTAAAAGAGATAATCATGTTGAAAATCTTCATTATTTCAATTACTTTCGCTATCATAGCTGGTGGTAATTTATTCATATTTAAATATAAAGTACAAACTCAGGAACAACGGCTCTCAGAGTTAAAAAGAAATATTGCCGAAGCACAAGAATCAATTCATGTATTAAAAGCTGAATGGGACTATCTCAACAATCCATCGAGATTACGTGTTCAAGCAGAGCGTCATCTAGGACTGCATTCACTAAAACTAAATCAGATTACTACAATAGCTAGTATCCCAATGAAAGAATCACACATTGGTAATATATCACCAAGTAATAAATCTATAGAAAAAATTTCATCAATACCATTGGTCAAAAAGACCTCAAAGATCACATTTACACTAAAACAAACTCAAAAAATTGCCACAACAGTTACAAACTCGACATTGGATAAAATGTAACATTATTAATAGGTGTTACATTTATCGATACTCAAATAATTAGCTGATGTATATCAAAATGCCCTATATCAGCATTTACTACGATCATTAGTATGATTTACAATCATAATTCTAACAACATTAATCACAGTAGCATGTATAGACGCACAACTTCGATGAATCGCAGCCGTCTAGTCTTTACAATAGTCATGTTCATTTTAGCTTTTTTCGTAATTTCATTGAGATTAATCGATGTTACAATATTTAAGTACATTAGCATTAAAAATGACAGTAATAATCAATCTAAGATTATTCGTCGTGCAGACATTTTAGATCGTAATGGCACCTTACTAGCAACTAGCTTACCATTGGTATCACTTTACGCCAATCCACATCAAATTGATGACAAAACCAAAGTAGCACAAAAGATCAAGCATATTTTAAAAGATATTAATATCAATAAGTTATTAGAAAAACTAAAAGAAGATAAAAGTTTTGTTTATTTACACCGTAATCTTTTGCCACATCAGGAATATGAAATTAATGCGCTTGGTATTCCAGGTCTTTATTTCGAAAATGCAGAAAAGCGAATATATCCACAAAATGAGCTTGTTTCTCATGTTATTGGTTTAACTGATATTGATAATAAGGGTATTGCTGGAATCGAGAAAACCTTTGAAAATAAGTTAAATTCCTGTCGTGATCCATTACATCTATCATTAGATATTCGAGTTCAAACAATATTACGAAACGAACTAATAAAAACTATTTCTGAATTTCATGCAATTGGTGCAATAGGAATAGTTATGGATGTTCATACTGGTGAATTATTAGGAATGGTTTCATTACCAGATTTCAATCCAAATAATCTAACTTTAGCAACGTCTGACGCAATGTTCAATCGAGCCAGTCTCGGTGATTATGAAATGGGCAGTACTTTTAAAATATTCAATATAGCAGCAACTCTTGATGCTGGAACTTCTACGCTTACAAGCAAATATGATGTTACTAATAAGCTCAAAATTGCAGGTTTTGAAATTAGTGATTACAAACAAAAAAATCATCCATTAACAGTACCAGAAATATTAAAATTTTCATCAAACATTGGCTCTGCTCGCATGGCTATCGATCTTGGTATCGAAAAACAAATAGCTTTTATGTCTAAAATTGGAATGATGCGACAAACTGATATCGAACTATCAGAAGTTAGCTCACCATTAATACCAAATCCTTGGCGTCTAATTAATTCTATGACTATTTCCTATGGTCATGGAATTGCAGTTTCACCACTTCATGTAGTAACCGGTATTAGTACTTTAGTAAATGGTGGTTTATTGCATCCTGCCACTCTCTTAAAACATGAGCATAATCAATCAATAAAAAGTCAACGTGTTATAAAATCAGAAACATCAAAAATCATGCGCGATCTAATAAGAATGGTAGTCTTAGAGGGAACAGGTAGAAATGCAAGCGTGCTCGGTTATGACGTCGGAGGTAAAACAGGAACTGCTGAAAAAGTCGGAATTGGTGGATATCATCATAAATCGTTACTAACATCTTTCATTGCGGCTTTTCCAATGTCAGATCCTAAATATGCAATTCTTGCAATGATCGATGAACCTAAAGGAAACAAAGAAAGTTATGGGTTTGCCACAGCCGGTTGGACAGCAGCACCTGCTGTTGGTCGTATTATTTCTCAAATCGGACCATTGCTAGGACTCATTCCATCTAAAATGGAATCATTTAATACTAAAGAAACTTTCCATTTACAACAAAATTAGAGGTGTCTTTTGCTAAAACTAAATGAGTTATTAGACACTGATGTTGATTTAGAAATCTCTGGCATAGCTATGGATTCTAGAGTCGTAAAACCAGGATATTTGTTTGTTGCTTTAAGGGGAAGTAAATCCAATGGTATTAACTTCATTGATGAAGCACTGTCCCGTGGAGCAAAAGTTATTCTTACATCAAAAGAAAATATAAAAACAGATAGTCGTGCAATTTTTATTGAAGATAAAAATCCGAGACAACTCTTATCTTTAATAGCTTCTCGTTTTTATTCATGTCAGCCTAAAGTTATCGTTGCGGTAACTGGAACTAATGGGAAAACTTCAGTTGTTAATTTCATTAGTCAAATTTGGACACAGGCTGGTTTAATGGCGGCAAGCATAGGAACTATTGGTATGATCGAGCCTGATAATATATTCAGATCATGTAAATTAACTACTCCAGATCCAATAACACTACATTTCAATTTGGATCGAATGAAAAAGGGTGGAATTACACATGTAGCGCTAGAAGCGTCTAGTCATGGTATTAATCAATTTCGATTAGATGGAGTTGATATAAATGTTTCTGCTTTTACAAATCTTACACAAGATCATCTCGATTATCACAATAATATGAAAGCTTACATGCAGGCTAAGAGTCGCCTGTTTAACGAAATAATGCCAAAAGAAAGAATAGCTATAATAAATATAGATTCACAAATGTCTAATTTATTGATTAAATTATGCAAAAACCGTGATCATCTTATTATCACCTACGGTAACAATTCCAAAGCAGATATTCGATTAAATAAAGTCACACCTGTTGGTGATAGTCAAAATATTTCAATAGTCGTTATGGGAACGCTTTATAAATTGAATATACCGATAGCTGGAACATTTCAAATTTCAAACATTGCATGTGCATTAGGATTGGCTTTAGCTACTGGTATTAAACAAGACGTGGCTGTTGCCACTCTTGAAAAATTACATGGAGTTCCTGGTCGAATGCAAAAAGTAACAACAACACATGAAGGTGCCCAAATCTATGTAGATTATGCACACACACCAGATGGATTAGAAAATCTATTAAAAGCATTACGTCTACACGTCAAGAACCGTCTTTTATTAGTTTTTGGTTGTGGTGGTAATCGTGATATAGAAAAACGTTCAAAGATGGGTAATATAGCTAAACTTTTAGCAGATCAAGTATTTGTTACCGACGACAATCCTAGAAATGAAAATCCTGCAACAATACGCGCACAAATAATAAAGTCTTGTCCAGATGCTATCGAAGTAGAAAACCGTGAAGATGCTATTCGTTTAGCTATTAATTCACTAAAACTTGGTGATTTATTAGTAATAGCCGGTAAGGGGCATGAAACAGTACAAATCATCGAAGATCGTATCATACCTTTTGACGATGTAAAACAGGTGCGCCGAATAATAACAGAGAGAATATGAATACAGCACTGTGGTCTAGTCATGAAGCCTCATCTGCAACAAATGGACAATTATTAGGATCTGTTTGCTGGGAAGCAATTGATGTTTCTATCGATAGCCGTACTATACAGGCAGGATCTTTGTTTATTGCGCTACTAGGACCAAATCATGATGGTCACGATCATGTGGCTACATCTTTGAAAAATGGCGCTGTTGCTGCATTGGTACATAAAATTCCAGCGAACGTATCCAATGATGCACCTCTACTTCTAGTAAAAAATACTATGATCGGATTAGTTTCTTTAGCAAAAGCAGCTAGAAATAGATCTGATGCACGAATAATAGCTGTTACAGGTAGTGTTGGTAAAACCAGTACTAAAGAAATGCTTAAACTAGCCCTTGGTACTTCCGGATCGACTTATGTAAATCAGAAAAACCTTAATAATCATTTAGGCGTTCCATTGTCATTGGCAAGATTGCCAAAAAAAACCAAGTTCGCAGTGTTTGAATTAGGTATGAATCATGCAGGAGAAATCGCACAACTAACTAATTTGGTACGTCCGCATATTGCGCTTATTACTGCTGTTGAAGCCGTGCATATAGCACAATTTCAATCAACTCAACAAATTGCAAAAGCCAAAGCAGAAATCTTCCAAGGAGTTGAGCCGAACGGTTTTGCCGTTTTACCGCGTGATAATAAGTATTATCATCTATTATATGAAGCAGCAATGATAGCTAAAATTACCAACATCATAAGCTTTGGTAGTCATCTTGATTCTGATGCTAAGTTGCTAGACTCTAAAATAGATTCTAATACAACGCTCATATCAGCTTCATTCGGATGTGACACTATTAATTATCAAATCAATATTCCTAATTTATATTGGATAAACAATAGTCTGGCAGCATTACTTGTTGCAAGATCCGTCGGAGTTGATCTAAAAGTAGCAGCTAGCTCATTAATTGAAATGAATCCACCAAAAGGTCGAGGTAATCAAAAAATACTATCTTGGGATGATGGATTTATTAAAATAATTGATGAAACTTATAATGCCAATCCTATTTCAATGCATGCAGCTATCACAACTCTAGGTGCAATTAAAAAATGTCACAATATAAGAAGTATAGTTGTACTCGGTGATATGCTAGAACTAGGAAAAAATGCTCCTAGTATGCACATTTCTCTTGTTAAATCCATTATCGAAAATCAAATAGATCTTGTTTATACTGCCGGTTCATTAATGCGTCATCTACATGAAGCACTACCACAAGATCAACAAAAATGTCACGCTAACAATTCAAAAGAAATTGCATTGTTAGTTATAAAAATATTGAAATCTGGTGATGTAGTTATGGTCAAAGGATCTTCAAATAGTGTAATGAAAACTGTTATTAAAACCATTGAGCAAGTAGCACTACAAAAAATACACAAAATTGCCACTAGAACATAGAATTCATTATTAATAATGATTATTAATTTTTACAAAAATAAGCTGTGATCATGTTATATAATTTATTGTTTCCGCTTGCAGATCGTATCAGCGTCTTTAATCTATTCAAATATTTGACATTCCGTACTGGATGTGCAGTGTTAACAGCACTTCTAGTTTTCTTTTTTATTGGTCCTCCGATCATTCGTTTATTGCACAAAAAACAGAGTTGTGGTCAACCAATACGTACTGATGGACCAAAAAATCACTTACTGACTAAGCAAGGAATTCCAACTATGGGTGGGATCCCTATTCTTTTAACATTAAGTATATCAACACTACTATGGGTAGATCTGGCCAACAGTTATGTTTGGATTGTCTTATTAATTACTATTAGCTACGGATTGATAGGTTTTTTTGATGATTTTTTAAAGATTAAACGAAACAACACTAAGGGACTTTCTGGTAAATTAAAATTAATTGGACAAACCATAATAGCAATCATTGCATCAACAATTATCATAGCACTATCACCTGAACAACTGTCTCACGCAATAACTTTACCATTTTTCAAAAACACAATAATTCAATTTGGATATGGTTATATAATAGCTGCTATTTTTGTTATTGTTGGCTCGTCTAATGCTGTTAATTTAACTGACGGTCTCGATGGATTGGTAACAGTCCCAATGATAATTATCTCCTGCGTTTTTGCAATAATTGCTTATATTGTTGGGCATTCAGTATTTTCAAATTATTTACAAATACACTACATACCAAAAATAGGTGAGTTATCTGTATTTTGCGGTGCTCTAGTTGGCGCAGGTCTAGGTTTTTTATGGTTTAATGCTCCACCAGCTATTATTTTTATGGGAGACACCGGATCCTTAGGAATTGGTGGTGCATTAGGAGCAATAAGTGTAATAACCAAGCATGAGATCGTTTTAGCTATAGTAGGAGGTCTTTTTGTTATTGAAACAGTTTCTGTTATTATTCAAGTAACTTGTTTCAAAATAACTGGCAAGCGAGTCTTTCTAATGGCACCGCTTCATCATCATTTTGAAAAAAAGGGTTGGAGTGAATCAACTATAGTAATTCGTTTTTGGATCATTTCTGGTATTTTGGCTTTAATTGGACTTTCCACATTGAAATTGCGGTAAGTAAAAAAGAATGTTGCCAGTTCCTTTTTTGAAAGATAAAAAAGTTGCAGTTATTGGACTTGGAAAGTCTGGAACATCGGCTGCTCGTTCTTTAGTTAAAAGTGGCTCTAGCATTATAGGATGGGATGATAATCCAGAAGTACGCCTATCTTGTAATATAGACGGTATGACAATCGTAGATATGATGCTTTATGATTTGTCAGAACTACAACTGATGGTATGGAGCCCAGGAATCCCGCACAGATCACATCCTATCGCCATTAGAGCTCGCAAAATGAATATACCTCTAGTCTGTGACATAGATCTGTTAATCGCAACAAACCAAAATGCCAAATTTATTGGAGTTACTGGTACTAATGGTAAATCTACTACTACAGCTCTTATTGGTCACATTTTAAAAACAGCAGGACTAAGTGCTGCAATTGGAGGAAATCTAGGAACACCTGCGCTTGATTTGCCACAACTTAGTAGCGATGGAACTTATATTCTTGAATTGTCGTCATATCAATTAGAGCTGTTAAATACGGCAAAATTCGATATCGGTATTCTATTAAATATAACCCCAGATCATCTAAATCGTTACAATAATATGAACGATTACGCAAAAACTAAGGCAAGCCTATTCAATCATATGCGATCTGATAGTATATCTATAATTAGTATTGATGATGCTTTTTCTTATAAAACCTTTCAAAACATTCATAATACTAATATTAAATTATCATTGCCAATCTCGATCAAAAATCAAATACAAAACGGTATTTCAGTAAAAGAGAATATTTTAATCGATAATTGTGATGGACTATTAAAATCAGTTATAGATCTTAGAGATTTAAAACACTTACAGGGTCTTCATAATTGGCAAAATGCATGTGCAGCATATGCAACAACACGTATTTCTGGAATCTCTGATGATATCATTTGTGATGCCCTAAAAAGTTATCCTGGATTAGCTCACAGACAAGAAATAATAGCTGTAATAGATAATATTACCTATATTAATGACAGTAAAGCAACAAACGCTGATGCAGTTGAAAAAGCTCTTATTTGCTATTCAAATATCTATTGGATTGTCGGCGGACAAATTAAAGAAGGGGGAATAACAAATCTTGCCCCACTATTTTCTCGTATTATTAAAGCTTTTCTGATTGGAGAATCAAGCGATGAATTTGCCATCACATTAAATGGCAAGGTACCTTTCAAACACTGTCAAACTTTGGATGTAGCTATCACTATGGCACGAATTGCTGCTATGTCTGACGCAAAATCAAATGCTGTAATATTACTATCTCCAGCATGCGCATCTTGGGATCAATTTACAAGTTTTGAAAATCGTGGTGATTATTTTAGAAAAATGGTTTTATCTTTGCCAGGTAAAAGAGGAAGTATATGACCATTTTTAAACGTACCGACACTTCTTTAATCAGCAATTGGTATTGGACTATCGATCTTTTAACTTTAATAGCAATAATACTTTTGATCGCTATTGGTATAATTTTAAATTTAACAGCAAGTCCGTCAGTTGCTGAGAGAATCGGCGCAAACTACTCTTATTTCATTTTTCATCAATTAGCATTACTACCATTGACAATACTAGTTATTTTTGGTGTTTCGTTAATTACACTAAAAAATATTCATACCTTAACATTCATAATTTTTCTAATATCCATTATCTTAATGGTAGCAACATTATTTTTTGGACAAGAAATTAAGGGTGCAACAAGATGGATTACATTTGCTGGTATCTCCATACAACCATCAGAATTTGCTAAACCTACATTTGCTGTAATTATTGCTTGGTTATTTTCAAAACAACACTTATCAAAAACTTTAGGTAATCTAATTTCTTTCGGATTATTTTTGTTAGTTGCTTATTTGTTATTGCTGCAACCTGACTTCGGTATGACGCTAGTAATATCAGCTGTTTGGTTTACTGAATTCTTAATATCTGGACTTCCACTAATTTTGATCTTAATGATTATAACAGTTGGTTTAATTGGAGGTATTTGTGCTTATCTTACTTTTAGTCATGTAACCAATCGTATAGATCAATTTTTCGACAAATCGATCGGTGATAATTATCAAATCACTACAGCATTACATGCTTTTAATCACGGAGGTTTTTTTGGACGCGGACCAGGAGAAGGTAGAGTAAAGACAATTTTGCCAGACGCTCATACAGACTTTATTATGGCAGTTGCTGGTGAGGAGTTTGGTTTAATTTTATGTTTAATTATAGTTGGTATCTTTACTTTCATCATAATACGCAGTTTTACTCGCATATTGACCGAAGAAAATCTTTTTGTTTTTCTCGCCACTTCAGGGATATTAGTACAATTTGGTTTACAGGCTATTATCAATATGGCATCAACTCTGCATTTAATCCCTACAAAGGGCATGACATTACCTTTTATCTCATATGGAGGTTCGTCAATGTTATCCCTAGCCCTTGGAATGGGAATAATGTTGTCTTTGACTCGTAAGCGTTATTGTAATGAATCATAATGAGTGATTTATTTTTATTAACTGCTGGTGGTACTGGAGGTCATATTTTTCCAGCTCAAGCATTGGCCGTCGAACTATTAAATCGTAATCTCAAATTAGCATTAATCACCGATCGTCGTGGTATGACGTATTGTGGTACTTTAAGTGATTTAACTAGATATAAAATAAGCGCTAGTGGTATTTCAGGACGAGGATTTTTTGCACGCCTTAGTGCTATTGGAGCGCTTGGCATCGGTTTTTTACAAATGCAATTATTGCTCAGAACATTATCTCCTGCAGTTGTTATAGGATTTGGTGGATATTCCTCAGTACCAGCAATGTTAGTCGCATCATTTTATGGTATTCCAACATTATTACATGAGCAAAATGCCGTTCTTGGACGTGCTAATAGATTGCTTGCATCTAGAGCAACATGCATTGCCACTTCGTTCGATAAAGTCAATAATATCAAAATAGATTATCAAAAAAAAGTAGTCCAAACAGGAATGCCAGTTAGAAGAGAGATCATCTCTTTAAGAAATAAAGATTATCCTATTTTAACAAAAGAAGGATCGATTCATATCTTGGTATTAGGTGGTTCACAGGGATCGGCTATTATGTCAGAAGTAGTTCCATCAGCTATAGAATTACTTCCAAATAAACTTCGTAATCGTATAATTATATCTCAACAGAGTCGCCCAGAGAATCTTGAATATGTACGTTCGATCTATAGAAAAATTAGCGTTCAAGCAACAGTAGAAAGTTTTTTTTATGATATCCCAGAACGATTAGTAAATGCTCATTTAGTTATAGCTCGCTCTGGCGCATCAACAGTTGCTGAGTTGACAATATTAGGTCGACCATCGATATTAATTCCCTACCCATATGCCATTGATGATCATCAAACAATAAATGCTTATTCAATAGATAAACACGCTGGTGGTTGGTTAATTCCGCAAGAATCTTTCAATGCAATTAACTTAAAATCACGTTTACTCACTCTGTTTACATCACAAGATATTTTAATCAAAGCCGCATCTTCTGCTCGTAGTATTGGAGCTCCATACGCTTCTGCTCGTTTGGCTGATCTAGCACAAAATATAAAATCTGAGAATACTTCATGATATTCACACCACTTTCCATTGGAATTGTTCATTTTATAGGCATTGGTGGTATTGGCATGAGTGGAATTGCCGAGATCATGAACAATCTTGGTTATACCGTACAGGGCTCTGACATAAGTACAAATATTAATATAAATCGCCTACGTACACATGGAATTACCATTCATATCGGTCATAAGGCTGAAAATCTTGGTAATGCACGTGTTGTTGTAATTTCATCTGCAATTAAAAATGATAACATTGAAGTAATTACCGCTCGTAATCGATTAATTCCTGTTGTTCGTCGCGCTGAAATGCTAGCTGAATTAATACGTCTTAAGTGGGCAATTGCAGTAGGTGGTACTCACGGTAAGACAACAGCTACTTCTATAATAGCAACTTTACTTGATGTTGCAGGATTCGATCCAACTGTCATTAGTGGTGGCATTATAAACGCTTACGGAACTAATGCTCGTATCGGTGATAGCAATTGGGTAGTGGTTGAAGCTGACGAATCTGATGGTACATTCATTAAACTACCTGCTACAATAGTAGTAATAACAAATATTGATCCAGAACATCTTGATTTTTATGGTTCATTCGATAATCTTCGTGAAGCATTTCTCACATTTGTTGAAAACATTCCTTTCTACGGGTTTGCAACTATGTGTAGTGATCATCCAGAAGTCCAATCATTGATATCACGCGTTTCTGATCGCAAGATCATTACTTATGGTCTCAATCTGCAAGCTGATGTTAGAGCAACTAATATCGTTATTGATTCTAGTGGTGCAATTTATGATATTATAATTGCAAATAGAATTAATGATACAAGTCGCACTATCTCTAAAGTACGTTTACCTATGTATGGCCATCACAATGTCCTTAATTCATTGCCTGCCATCGCAGTAGCTAATGAATTAGGCATTAATGATGAAACTATTAGATCTAGTTTAGGCAATTTTACTGGTGTAGTACATCGTTTTACTAAAACAGGTGAAAGCTGTGGCATAGTAGTTATTGATGATTATGGTCATCATCCAGTAGAAATCATTGCTGCACTACAAGCTGCACGTCAAATTACAACAAGAAATGTAATCGCTGTTGTACAACCACATCGATTCAGTCGTTTGCAAAGATTATTTAATGAATTTTGTAATTGTTTCAACGATGCTGACATAGTAATCGTTACTGATATATATTCAGCAGGAGAACAACCAATTGAAGGAATTAATCAAAATTCTTTAGTTAATGGATTAATAGCCAGTGGTCATCGTAAAGTATTTGCTATTTCAACTCATGCAGAATTACCAATATTACTATATGAACTCGCTAAATCAGGAGATTTAATCGTTTGTTTAGGAGCTGGTAACATTTCTACTTTGGCTAATGAGCTTCCAGCTCAACTTAATGCATTAACCACCAAACATTCTTTATTAGAGTCTTGACACCGTGACACATAGCATTTCTTTAATCGAACGATTACCACTTGTTCGTGGCAGTCTAAAGATCGAGGCTAATTTGGCTTCGATTACTTGGTTTCGTGTTGGTGGTCCTGCTGAAATAATGTTCAAACCTGTAGATCTAGAAGATTTAACAAATTTCTTAACAGCAACACCAAAAGATATTCCGATCGTCGTTATTGGTGGTGGATCTAATATTTTGGTGCGCGATGCTGGAGTTCCAGGTATCATTATATGTCTAGGATGTAATTTTTCTAATGTCAAATTTGATTATAATTACCTAACAGTAGGAGCGTCAACATTAAATTTAACTGTAGCTACTACTGCATTAAATGCCGGAATATGTGATTTAGAATTTCTATCAGATATACCAGGTACTATAGGTGGCGCTCTACGTATGAATGCAGGTTCATATGGTTATGAAATGAAAAATATTACAATATCAGCACGCGCTATCGATCGTACTGGCACATTACATTACATTGATAATTCTGATTTTGGCTTTAGCTATCGTCATACAACAATACCAGATGATTGGATTTTAATAGATGCTGTCTTGCATGGTCATATCAAAAATCAATTAGAGATTTCAAAAAATATGGCAAAAATTCGTTCTAGGCGCAAAGATAGTCAGCCGCCAAGAACACGTACTGGAGGCTCAACATTCGTCAATCCTAAGAATCACAAGGCTTGGAAATTAATCGATCAAGCTGGATGTCGTGGATTGCGCAAAGGCGGTGCTCAAGTTTCAGAAAAGCATTGTAATTTTCTTATCAATACTGGAGTAGCAAATGCTACTGATATTGAAGATCTAGGTGAAGATGTTCGTTGTCGTGTTTTTGAAAAATCAGGAATCATGCTAGATTGGGAAATTCGTAGAATCGGTATAAGGTTAAGTAAGTGAAAAATATAAATAAACACGTCTTAGTACTAATGGGCGGAATTTCATCTGAACGAGAAGTATCGATAGCAAGTGGTATAGCAGTAACAAAAGCCCTAGAAAAAACTGACTATATTGTTACAACTATCGATGTTAATCGTGATTTAAAAACATTAATAGATACTATCGAAGCAAAAAAACCATTAGTTGTATTTAATGCATTGCATGGACGTTTTGGAGAAGACGGGTCAATTCAAGGTATTCTAGATATAATGAATATTCCTTATACACATTCAGGTATTTGTGCTTCAGCTTTGTCTATGAATAAACCAATAGCTAAGAGTATTTTTGCTTCTGTTGGAATTAGAGTGCCAGACTGGAAAATAGTAAAAAAAAGTCAAGTGCTTATTGATGACGTTTTACCTCGACCTTATGTCATAAAACCACTCAATGAAGGATCTTCTGTTGGAATTTACATCGTTTCTGACGATAAGACTTCATTTAAAGATGAAAATTGGTCATTCGGCAATCTTGTTCTAGTTGAACGCTTTATTCCTGGTCGTGAACTAACGGTGAGCGTTATGGGAAACAAAGCATTAGCCGTTACAGAGATTATTTCTGAACATAAATTTTACGATTACAAATCAAAATATACGCTTGGTAAATCAAAACATATAATTCCTGCTCCGCTACCAACAGAAATTTATAAAGAGGCTATGCAGACTGCTATCAAAGCTCATCAAACATTGGGTTGTAGAGGTATAAGTAGAGCTGATTTTCGTTACGACGATACTGAAGATGAACAAGGAAAGCTTTATTTGTTAGAAGTCAACACTCAGCCAGGGATGACATTAACTTCTCTAGTACCAGAACAAGCTATTTATTCAGGAATCAATTTCACTCAATTAGTAACATGGATGGTGGAGAACGCTCAATGCGACGGATGAGTGATACCATCATTGATATAAATGATCGTTCGAATTTATCATCAACATCAAGAAAACGTTCGTCAAAAACTGTAAATAATGATAGTCGAAATATCAAATATAAAAAGAAACGTCGCGGTTGGTTTAAATCATTACTTTATAAATGTATGATACTTATATTAATGATAACTGGCACTATAATATTTTGTGTTCATTCTGAAATAATACAGTACATTAAAAATACTACTAGAAATTATGCAATTGATCTATCTAGACAAATTGGATTTCGTATTGAAGAAATTTTCGTAGTAGGGCGCAATAGAACATCACGTGAACAATTACTTACAACAATGGGTATTAATCGTAATGATCCAATTTTAGATATCGATTTAACAGCGATTCAACAACGTCTTGAAAAGATTTCAGGAATCAAAAGTGTAATAATAGAACGTAGATTACCAAACGAAATTAATTTGTTGATCAATGAATACAATCCGATTGTAATATGGCAAAATCGTGGAAAATATTGTTTAGTCGATCGTGATGGTAAGGTGATCAATGAAAAAATAGAAGAATACACTGATTTGCCACTTATGGTAGGTGAAGGAGCATCAGATCATACCTCCGAAGTGTTTGATCTTTTAGATACTGAACCAACATTAAAACAACATGTTAAAATCATACAATGGGTAAGCAATCGTCGTTGGAACATCACTCTTGAATACGACAATGGCAATATCGACATTCGACTACCAGAAAATAATCCAATTGCTGCTTGGCATGAATTAGCTACACTTGAGAAAGAACAAAATATATTTGAACGAAAAATAGCTTTAATTGATATGCGATTACCTGATCGATTAATTTTACGTTCTCGTGATGTCATTAAAGATAAAAACGAATCTCATCATGAAAAGAATACATGAGGATCGAATGTCAAAAACAAAGTTACGCCATAAATTGATTACAGCGCTTGATCTTGGAACTACAAAAATGTGCTGTTTTATAGCAGAAGTTATTAGCGATGGATCGCTACATATCTTAGGATTCAACAATCAAGTATCACATGGAATACGTAACGGCTCAATCGTCGATATGAATGAAGTTGAAACTTCAATTCGTGCCACAGTCGAAGGTGCAGAGCAAATGGCAAAAATTCGAATAAACGACGTTGTGATCAATATTTCAAGCGGTCAGCCAACTTCTCAAATCATAGATTTTACAAAAACCATCTCTGGACATGAAATAAACGACAATGATATTCAATCTATACTTGATTATGCGCGTCACAATTACATGGCACAATCTACAGATCAATCCTTAATTCATTCTATTCCTATAGGATTTACTATTGATAATAATGAAAAGATTAATGATCCACATGGTATGTCTGGCGAATTCTTGAGCATGACTCTTCATCTGATTAGTGCTAATTCAAGATCTATACACAATCTTTCAACAGTTGTTCAACGTTGTAACCTTGATATTGAGACACATGTCATTTCAGCATATGCATCAGGATTAGCTTGTGTAGTTAATGATGAGAGAGATCTTGGTGTAACTTGCATTGATATGGGCGGTGGTACCACGAAAATCGCCATGTTTCATAATGGACACCTTATACATACAGATATTATTACAATCGGAGGTGCTCATGTTACTAATGATATTGCGAGAGTCTTATCAACATCATTAGTACATGCCGAGCGTATAAAGACACTTTACGGAAATGCGCTATCATCACCGTCTGACGATCATGAGACCTTAGATGTTCCAATTATCGGAGAAGAGGAAGATGGTGTTGTAAATCAAATTACACGATCAATGCTGATAAAAATCATCCAATCACGACTTAAAGAGACTTTTGAATCGATTCGTGAACGTATTACAACTAGTGGTTTCGATAAAATAGCAAACAATCGAATAATTTTAACAGGTGGTGGCGCTCAATTACAGGGTATTTGCAATCTCGCATCAACCATATTAAATAAACAAGTGCGTATTGGTCGTCCGCTCAATATACTTGGTTTATCAGAAACTACTAATGGACCATCTTTTTCTACATGTGTTGGACTAATGCGATATGTATTACTACACTCTTCAGCGGAAGGATCAATAATGAAAACAACAAGTGATATAAATTTGAAAGATACTGGAAAACTTAATAGCCTAGCATCATGGTTAAATAAGATTTTTTAAAAACAAATTATTTAACTAACAATATTAATATAGAATAATAAGATAACTTATCTGTACTAAGATCAGTGTGGAGATGACTCGATGATTAATTTACATTCTAGTAGTAGTGCTGAATTGAAGCCTCATATTACCGTTATCGGCGTCGGAGGAGCAGGAGGCAATGCCATTAATAACATGATAGAATCAAATCTCGATGGCGTTGAATTTATCGTAGCCAACACTGATTCACAATCATTAACGCAATCACGAGCAGATCGACGAATTCAATTAGGATCTCAAATAACTAAGGGATTAGGCGCTGGAGCTCGCCCAGAAATAGGACAAGCTGCTGCTGAAGAAACATTAGAAGAGATCATTTCACATATACATGGAAGTAATATGGTGTTCATCACTGCAGGAATGGGTGGAGGCACCGGTACCGGAGCAACTCCTGTTATTGCTAAAGCAGCACGAGAACATGAAATTTTAACAGTCGGTGTAGTAACCAAGCCATTCGATTTTGAGGGAAAGCATCGAATGCGTATAGCAGAATCAGGAATTGAAGAGCTATCGCAATATGTAGACACTTTAATTATCATTCCAAATCAAAATTTATTTCGCATTGTTGATGAACAAACTACTTTTGCTAATGCTTTCAAAATGGCCGACAATATACTTTATTCTGGTGTTCGCGGAATTACTGATTTAATGGTTATGCCTGGTATAATTAATCTTGATTTTGCAGATATTCGAACAATCATTAGTAGAATGGGCAAAGCGATGATGGGAACAGGTGAAGCTGAAGGAAAAAATCGAGAGCTAGAAGCTACGGAATTAGCACTTAACAACCCTTTACTTGATAATATTTCAATAAAAGATGCAAATGGAGTATTGATCAACATCACTGGCGGTCCCGATATAACTCTGTTTGAAGTAGACGCAGCAGTTAATCTAATAAGAGACAAAGTTGATCAAGATGCAAATATTATATTTGGAACAGCTCTTGATGAAAAACTCGATGGTAAAATACGAGTATCGATCGTCGCTACTGGCATCAAAGCAGTCAATCAAGATCAAGCATCATTAATATCAGTGAATAAGACAGAAGAACAATTTACTGATATTATAACTAGCGAATCAACTGATTTTGTTAAAAACACAGATACTGCTCAAGAAATTGAACCACCTAAATCTTTTATTGAACCAGAATTTGATAATCTTTATCATGAATCAAGCAACCCACCTTTACAAAATCAGGATAGTCTAGATTTAGACATAGATTCACCTGTATTACAGCGTGAAGATACAAATCCAGATACCAATTTAGTGCATGCCAACAAACATTTACAGATGGAAGAAGAAGAACATCATAATGATGGTTTCTTCAAACGTCTATTCGGATATGGCAAAAAATCTACAACAAAAACTCCTGATTTATTTCAACAAACAAATAACACTGAGATAACAGCTGTTGAACAACAACCAGCTATCAAATCACATCGAATCAGCAAAGATGATCGAATATCAGTCTCATATACAGATGAAGATTTACAAGAAATTCCGACATTCCTACGTCGATAGGAATTAATCTTCAAAAAACAAATTATTATTGATCTAGTATTTTTTGACTAAAAATGTATTAGTAAAATTAATCACTAGAAATATCATTAACGTAAGTATAGATGGTTTATATATCAATTCTTGTTATTGTAATAATTTGTAACAATAATTGATTTGAATCAAATAACTAATCGTTGTAATACGAGGAAGAATAATTAACATTACTTAAAAGTATAGTATATGTACAGCACAAGCGTGTCTCTTGGAAATTCTTCGTTGAATAAATTCAAAAAAGATGCGTTTAGTCTGTTTTCTGCACCCTTAGTAACTCAGCAGAGGACTCTAAAAAAATCAATTAGTTGTACTGGTATAGGATTACATTCAGGAGTTAAAACTACCATAACTTTGCAACCAGCAAATGTAAATACTGGTATAGTTTTTCGTCGTATCGATATAGTTGGTGGCGGTACTGTAATTCCTGCCCTATGGTCTAATGTTTCTGATACTTGCTTTAACACTTGTATAGCAAATACTAATGGTATCTCAGTTCATACAACAGAACATCTAATGGCTGCTTTAGCTGGAATGGGTATCGATAATGTAGTTATCGATATTAATTCAACAGAAGTTCCAATTATGGATGGCAGTTCAGCACCATTCACGTTTTTAATCGAATGTGCTGGCATTGAAGAACAACTGGTACCTCGTAGAGTACTTAAAATATTAAAAGCTATTAAGATTCAAGATGGAAATAGAACAGCAGAATTGCTTCCAGATCATGGGTTTTTTTTACATGTTGAAATAGATTTTCCTAGTGAATTGATTAGTCATCAAGAATGTATTCTTGATGTGAATAGTAATTCATTCAAAACTGAAATAAGTCGCGCAAGAACATTCGGTTTTGAACAAAAAATTTCAGACATGAAGGCTGTTGGTTTAGGAAAAGGTGGTTCTTTAGATAATGCTGTAATAATTTCATATGATGGTAAAAAAATTTTAAACGAAGATGGTTTGCGTTATGATGATGAATTTGTCCGTCATAAGACAATTGATGCTTTGGGAGATTTATCTCTAGCTGGAGCTCAAATTTTGGGTCGTTTTCATGGTGTTCGTTGCGGACACACCATGCATAATCGCTTGTTAAATGCACTTTTTGATAATCAAAATTCTTGGACTACAGTCGAACTTGATGCACAAGTAAAATTTACAAAAAAATTTTACTCCGTACGTTCTTTAGAAGTGGCTACTTCTTAATCTCTCAACTTATTATCGATTTCATGAATAGATTGTGATACAATCCCGTTGTTTAATGTTAATACTCAAATTAAGAATAAAGTAATGTCAATTCTGTCATATGTTCGAACTACCGCTACCGTTACAATCTTGGCCATCATTATACCATTTTTTATAGGATGTGCTTCAGATAAAGATTCAGATATTGATTATGTGGAACAGCCCGTCGAAGAACTTTATAACTACGGGATGGATCTAATGATTGACAAAGAATATACCAAAGCTATAAAAGAATTAAGCACTGTTGAACAACAACATCCTTACTCAAAGTGGGCAGTAAGATCACAACTGATGGTTTCATATGCTTACTATGAACTCAATAAATTCGATGACGCTATAGATTCTCTTAATTTTTTCATTCAATTACATCCTGGTAATAAGGATGTTGACTATGCCTATTATTTAAAGGCACTTTGTTATTACGAACAAATTCCTGACGTCGAACGTGATCAGAAATCAGCAGAACTTGCTTTTAAATCTCTACAAGAATTAATTGATCGTTTTCCTAATAGTACATATGCACGTGCCGCTAGATTGAAATTAGATTTAGTAAAAGATCATCTTGCAGGAAAAGAAATGTTAATTGGTCGACAATACGAATCTAAGAAACAATATCTAGCAGCAATTAATCGTTATAGTAACGTTATTAACGATTTTCAAAATACAAATCATGTTTCTGAAGCCTTATATCGTCTGATTGAATGTTACGAAATTTTAGGTTTGTCAGATGAAGCGAAAAAAATAGCAGCAATTCTTGGTCATAATTATCCAGGAGATTTGTGGTATTCCAATAGTTATAAATTGATCAAAGCTGTTGAATTAGAAAATGATTTTAAATTAAATCAGAAGAAAAAAGATGATAGTTGGTTCAATAGACCGTATTTGATCGATTATGCTGACAGACCTATCGATCCGTGATGTTGTTCTTATCAATCATCTCGATATCAACTTTTTATCAGGTTTGTCTGTTTTAACTGGAGAAACTGGAGCTGGAAAGACTATACTCCTAGATTCTCTGGGATTGGCACTTGGAGCACGCTCAGAAAAAGGATTAATAAGACGTGGGGCCAATCAACTGTCAGTAACTGCTAAATTTTCTATACCTTTAGATCATCCTGTTTTACAGATTCTAAATGAAATAAATTTAGAATCATCCACTAATCTTGTTATGCATCGGATAATATCGACTGACGGAAGATCGCGAGCTTTTGTCAATGATCATCCAATCAGTATTAATTTAATGCGTCGTTTAGGTGATAATTTAGTAGAAATACACGATCAATTAAAAAGTCATGGCTTACTAGATCCAAGTACTCATCGCCCTACTCTCGACGCTTTTGCTAACATAGACATTACTTCTGTTCATCAAAGTTGGACAGCTTGGCAGAATTCAATCAAAATGTGCATTGATTTTGAGGCTATATTAATTAAAGCACAAGAAGAAGAAAATTTTATTCGTTATACTATCGAAGAATTAACAAACCTCGATTTAAAACTTGGAGAAGAAGAGATATTAACAAAACAAAGAACTATCATGATGAATGGAGAAAAATTATTCGATGGTATGAATATTGCACAACAATCTCTTTGTTATAATTGTGATGTTGCAAAAAATATTAGAAATGCCCAACATGCTCTTGAATTAGTTACTAAATACGCTGACAACATATTAGATCCTGTTATCTCCGCACTAGATCGTGCTTCTATAGAGGTTGAGGAAGCACAAAATTTATTAGAAAAGATCTCATCTTCTATAAAATTAGATTCAAAAATATTAGAAAAAATTGAAGAACGATTGTTTTTATTACGTGCAATTGCACGTAAACATAATGTTACAGTAGATGATTTAATTTCTCTAAATGATCGTTTTTCCAATCGATTAAAATTAATCACTAACAATACTGACGAATTTTCACGTTTAAAAATTGCAGAACAACAAGCCAAACTTTGCTATTACAATCATGCTAAAGAACTTTCTCTTTTACGAAAAAGAGCAGCTAAACGTTTAGATACAGCCGTTGCAAAAGAACTAAAACCATTAAAGCTTGATAAGGCAACATTTCGAACTAAAATTGATTTGTTAAATGAGACAGCTTGGAATGAAACAGGTATTGATCGAGTTATTTTCGAAGTTGCAACCAATCTAGAAACTACATACGGATCATTAGCAAAAATTGCCTCTGGTGGTGAGCTATCGCGTTTTATACTAGCATTAAAAGTAGTTCTGGCACTAAAAACATCAGTACAAACTATAGTTTTTGACGAAATAGACAATGGGATTGGTGGCGCTGTAGCTACTGCTGTAGGTGAACGACTATCTAAATTAGCAATTGGTTTTCATCAAGTTTTAGTAGTTACTCATTCACCACAAGTAGCAGCTAAAGGTACTAATCATTTATATGTAAAAAAAGTAACCGAGGAAGATACTATCTTAACTCGAGTTTTTGCTCTTAATAAAGAAGAACGGCAAGAAGAAATAGCTAGAATGTTAGCTGGAGCTAAGATTACAGATCAGGCTCGCGCAGCTGCTACTAGTTTGCTGACATCAACAAGTGATTAAAAGTAATTTTTAGGTGTAATCTGAGTGGATAATAATGACTCAATTCACATTGATATTCCTGTCAACGAATTAACAATTTCAGAAGCTAAAATCGAATTAAAGCAGCTGGCAAAAAGTATTGCCAAATATGATCGTTACTATTATCAACTTGATGCTCCTTCAATTTCAGACGCAAAGTACGATATATACCGCAAACGTAATATTGCCATTGAAACAAGATTTCCTGAACTTATTCGTAAAGACAGTCCATCATACAGAGTTGGCGCTAATCCTATTAAAAAATTCGATGAAGTATATCATGCTCAATCTATGCTTTCTCTTGATAATGCTTTCTCAGAAGAAGATGTCATCGAATTTATTGCACGTATTAAACATTTTTTGTGTTTATCAAATACAGAAAAGATAGAATTAGTTGCTGAACCAAAGATCGATGGTCTATCAATCAACTTACGTTATGAAAATGGATGTTTCGTGCAAGGTTCAACCCGTGGAAACGGCTCAGTTGGCGAAGATGTTACGGCAAATCTTCTAACATTAAAAGATCTTCCGCAACATATTTCTGGAAAAGTTCCGGATATTCTTGAAGTTCGCGGTGAAGTTTATATGCTACGTAATGATTTCATAAATATGAATGAAGCCAGAAGAGTAGCTGGAGACAAGAATTTATTAGCAAATCCTCGTAATGCAGCTGCAGGATCTTTGCGTCAACTCAATCCAAAAATTACTGCAAGTCGTCCTCTTAGTTTATTCTGTTATGCATTGGGAGAAACCAGTGAAAATGTTGCAAACACTCACTGGGATTTTCTTGCTCGTCTTAATGAATGGGGATTTAAGGTCAATAATCTAGCACGCTTATGTTATGGAATCGAAGATATTTTAGAGTTTTATAAAACTATTAAAGATAAAAAAACTTTATTACCTTATGATATTGATGGAGTTGTTTATAAGGTTAATGATTTCAAATTACAAAACCGTCTTGGTCAAATCAGTCGCAGTCCACGTTGGGCAATAGCTCATAAATTTCCAGCAGAACAAGTACAAACTATCATTTATAAAATAAGTATATCGGTTGGACGTACAGGCGCACTAACACCATTAGCCATTCTTAAGCCAGTTACAGTTGGTGGTGTTGTAATCAATCGAGCAACATTACACAATGAAGATGAAATTCTAAAAAAAGATATTCGCATTGGCGATACAGTAATTATTCAACGAGCTGGTGATGTCATTCCACAGGTAGTATCAGTAATTAAAACAAAACGTCCTGCCGATTCACACCCTTTTATACCACTATTTATTTGCCCAGTTTGCGGTAGTAATGCAACAAAACCTGAAGGAGAAGCTATTCGTCGTTGTACTGGTGGTTTAATTTGTAATGCTCAGCGTGTAGAACGATTAATACATTTTGCCTCAAAAAATGCTTTTGATATCGAAGGATTGGGAGAGAAGAGTATTAATTTTTTATTTCATGCCGGATATATTAATAGTCCAGCTGACATTTTTCGTTTAGAAAAAAATCCAACACTAATAAACCAACCTAAGTGGGGAGAAAAATCAACAAATAAGTTATTTAATGCAATTCGAGTTCGCAAGATAATTTCATTAGAACGCTTTATTTATAGTCTAGGAATTCGACAAATTGGTGAGACGATGGCGCTTCTATTAGCACATCACTATCGATCATTTAAAACATGGTACAATTCAATGTTAATTGCCAGCAATGATCATGAATGTGAGATTTGGGAACAATTAATATCAATTGATCAGATAGGTATTAGCATCGCTAACAATATTATTGATTTTTTCAAAGAAAAACATAATCTTCAAGCTCTAAACGATCTTGTAGAACAATTACAGCAAATTACAGATTATTCTGTACCTTCTCAACACATCTCTCCAATTTATGGCAAAACAATCGTATTTACTGGATCGTTACAGATTCTTAGTCGTAACGAAATAAAAGCTCGTGCTCGCGAACTTGGAGCCAAAGTAACTAGATCTGTTTCAACTAAGACTGATTACATAGTAGCTGGCGCTAATTCTGGATCAAAATTAATAAAAGCTAAGAATCTAAAGATTCAAATTCTTAGCGAAGCTGAATGGATTGAGCTAATCGAAAATCATATAAGCTAACAGTTTTGTACTGTTAACTTATAAATATAATTTATGCAAAAAATGACTATAAAATTTAAACAATAAGAATTGTATTTTTAAAAATTGAAGTTAGCAAAAACTATTCAACATAAACCATCATAGCATTCTCATAAGTAATTCGAAATAATACAAATATATTATAACTAAATATATTATTACATCTTTGTTATTAATTTATTAAATAACAAAGATGTAAATTAATATTTATGAAATTATAATTTAATCTTTAATCCAGATTCAGCTAGTTGATATATTAATATATCTTTTAATCGCAACATTCCTTCTTTTGATGTTGATTCGCATCTAGCAACCAATGCTGCTTGAGTATTTGATGCTCTAA
>JAITNJ010000012.1 GCA_031290545.1 Rhodospirillaceae bacterium
AACGAATTTCCAAAGAACCTCTAGCAACAGCAGTACGCCACGGAGACGATCAATGGTTTAATTTGGTAAAATGGGCATTTCAAGCAATGATCTCAGCTGAAGAACAAGGAATTAACTCAAATAATGTAGATCAACAGTTGAAAAGTATAGACCCTAATATTCAGCGACTTCTTGGTGTAATTCCTGGAATTGGTAAAAGTCTAGGCGTAGATGATAGGTGGGCTTATAATATAATCAAGCAAGTTGGTAATTATGGAGAAAGTTATGACCGTAATGTTGGTAAAGATTCTAAATTAAAACTGAACCGCGGTCTAAATAATCTATGGAATAATGGTGGATTAATGTACTCAGTGTTGATTCGCTAGCAATTCATCATGCCAAATTCAGATTTATTTAAAATCTCTTCTTCGGAATTTCATCGTTGGTGGAATAGTGAACGATTTCGTGGAATTATATATCAATTATTGTTAGTAATGACAGTATTAATCATCGGTTGGATTCTTGTAGCAAACACATTAACTAATCTTGATTCGCGAAATATTGCAACTGGCTTTAAATTCCTTGATCGTGAAGCTGGTTTCGGTATTAGTGAACATTTGATAAATTATAAACCATCAGATTCTTATCTGCGAGCATTTAAAGTTGGTTTATTAAATACACTCAGAGTTGCAACTATAGGTATAGTTTTAGCTACTATCTTAGGAATCATCATAGGAATAGCACGCCTGTCACGCAACTGGATAGTTGTTCGGTTGGCAGCAACTTATATCGAGGCAGTACGTAATGTTCCAGTATTATTACTGTTACTATTTTGTTATTCAATAATCACCATCTCGTTACCATTAACACGTGTTGCTTTCAATTTATTTGATCGAATCTTTGTATCAAATCGAGGGATACATATACCATCTTTAATTTGGGACATTAACTCTTTAATTGTATTATTAACATTAGTAGCTAGTGTGTTACTAAGCATAGGCATTGGATATTGGTCACATTGGCATCAAAAAAAAGATAGACGAGATTTTCCCATATTATTGATTAGTTTAATATTAATCATAGGTTTACCGTCTCTAGTATTTTTAATGATTGGAGCAAAACTTTCATTCGATATACCTCACTTAGTTGGATTCAATTTTACTGGAGGAACTACATTCAGTCCTGAATTCATCGCCTTATTATTAGGATTAGTAATTTATACAAGTGCTTTTATTGCAGAAATTGTACGTAGTGGCATTCTATCAGTTTCTTACGGTCAAACTGAAGCCGCTCTATCTCTTGGTCTATCAAACATTCAAGTATTACGTTTAGTTGTTTTACCGCAAAGCTTACGAGTTATTATTCCACCTCTAACCAATCAATATCTAAATTTAGTAAAAAACGCACCTTTAGCTGTGTCCATAGGCTTTCCAGATCTAGTAAGTATAGCCAATACTGCAATTAATCAAACAGGTCAGGCGATCGAAGGCGTTTTTATTATCATGAGTATCTACCTAATAATAAGCTTGAGTATCTCATTCTTTATGAACTGGTATAATAAACGAATTGCATTACGTGGAGGACATTAATAGTGGCAAAAACATTCTTGCCACACAGCATAACTATTAGCATTCTATTGAAAGAATCGATCGGTTGGGCACGACAACATTTGTTCAGTTCTTTTGGCAATAGTATTTTAACTATTACTGTCTTTAGTATACTTTGGTTTTTTGTGCCACAATTAGTAAATTGGAGTTTAATAAAAGCAACGTGGGTGAATAATCCAATAGCGTGTCAAGTTAATGGCGGTGCTTGTTGGGGACTGATAACTGATAAATATCGATTAATTCTATTCGGTATTTATCCATATGAAGAACAATGGCGTCCTTTTGTTGCGATTCTGCTATTTATAGCTATAATGTTAATCGTTGCTAATCCGCGTTTCTGGAAACTTTGGTTAAGTAGTTTATTGGCACTCACATTAGCTATTATTGCAACTCTTATGTGGGGGGGTATTGCTAATCTACCTTTCGTTTCTACTGATCGATGGGGAGGGCTTCCATTAACGCTGATTCTGTCAGTAACTGGCATTGTTTTGTCATTTCCCTTGGCCATTCTTTTAGCATTAGGTCGACGTTCAAAATTACCAATAATACGAACTTTTTGCATTATTTATATTGAACTATGGCGTGGTGTGCCGTTGATCAGCGTACTGTTCATGTCATCAATAATGTTTCCATTACTCATGCCTGAAGGCATTACTATCGATAAATTACTACGAGCGCAATTAGGTATAATTTTATTTACAGCTGCTTATTTGGCTGAAATTGTACGTGGTGGATTGCAATCCATTCCACGCGGACAACACGAAGCAGCTGATGCAATTGGTTTAACTTATTGGCAAAAAATGCGATTAGTAATCTTACCACAAGCCTTACGTTTAATAATTCCACCTTTAGTTGGACAGTTTATTACTACATTTAAGGATACGTCATTCGTCATAATTATAGGTCTTTATGATTTGCTATCAAGCACTCGAGTAGCACTTTCAGACCCGCAATGGCAAAGATTCTATATTGAAGGTTACTTAGTTACAGCGTTGATTTATTTTGTATTCTCTTATGTAATGTCGCAATATAGTCAGTATCTTGAGCGTCGCTTAGATATCAACATGTATAGTAAGTAATGGAAATTATTTATGTTAAAAGATGAAATAATTATCTCACTTAAGAACGTAAATAAATGGTATGGGACGTTTCAAGCTCTGTGTAATATAAATCTAAATATAAAAAGGGGTGAACGTGTAGTTATTGCTGGCCCTTCAGGATCTGGCAAATCTACAATGATTCGTTGCATCAATTGTTTAGAAGAACATCAAAGTGGCTCAATTTTAGTAAACGGAACTGAAGTATCAAACGACATAAAAGCAATTGAAAAAGTTCGTCGCGATGTTGGTATGGTATTTCAGCAATTTAATCTATTTCCTCATTTAACAGTGTTAGAAAATTTAACTCTAGCGCCAATATGTGTAAAACATATATCTAAATCTGAAGCTACTGATATTGCAATGAAATATTTAGAACGTGTAAAGATTCATGAACAAGCTGAAAAATATCCTAATCAATTATCTGGTGGACAGCAACAACGAGTTGCTATCGCTCGTAGCTTATGTATGTATCCTAATATTATGTTGTTCGACGAACCAACATCAGCACTTGATCCTGAAATGATCAAAGAAGTACTAGATGTAATGATCGAATTAGCTAAAGAGGGAATGACTATGGTTTGCGTTACTCACGAAATGGGATTTGCACGTACTGTAGCTAATAAAGTTGTATTCATGGTCAGCGGACAGATTGTTGAGATAAATACTCCTGATGAATTGTTTAATAATCCTAAAGAAGAGCGAACGCAACAATTCCTAAATCAAATAATTCGACACTAAAATTTTTTACAATTAATTCTTTACTATAAAAGTAATAATATTCTTATTCATAGGAATCATACAGGAAAATTCCAAAAACTAGCGATATGATTCCAAGCCTCTTCTGCGGTTTCAACGAATTTAAAAAGATCTTCATCAGTTTCTGTAATCATACCCTCACTAACCATTACATCAAAATTAATAACACGATTCCAATATTCCTTTCCAAAAAGTAAGAACGGAATACGTTTGATCTTACCGGTTTGAATCAAAGTGGCAGCTTCAAACATTTCATCTAACGTACCAAATCCGCCTGGAAATACTACCAATGCTTTGGCTCGTGTCAAAAAATGCATCTTACGTAAAGCAAAATAATGAAAACGAAAACACAAATCAGGTGTCACATAAGAATTTGGAATCTGCTCTCTTGGCAATACAATATTAAGACCGATAGATTTAGCATCAACATCATTAGCTCCGCGATTTGCAGCTTCCATAATTCCAGGACCACCACCAGTTAGTATAACGAATTCGTTTTCTTTTCCTTCTTTATGAATCATAGATATTATTTTAGCCAAGCGTCGAGCTTCTTCATAATAATGCGCATTATTTAGCGCTCGTTGTGCTACATTAACATTGTGATCAAGTTCGATATCGTCTGGATTGGAATTAGAAGCAATTTCCGCTTCAATAAGATTGTTTTTTGCAACTTCAGGATCAGAAATACGAGCACTACCAAATACAGTAACAGTCGATCTGATACCATGTTCTTTCAATAAAAGATCAGGCTTTAGTAATTCAAGTTGAAGACGCACATGTCGTAGATCATCGCGTAATAAAAAATCTATATCCTTATACGCCAATCGAAAAGTAGAAGAATTACTTTGTTGACAATCTTCTGTCTTACAAACAAACTCTTCATCATCACGTGCAGTTTGAAAAAGACTCTCATTTTTAGATATCATTAAAATAATCCATTTTCATTCAATAAAAAACATAACTAATTATTTACTCTAACTTACTGATCTTATTTCAACACCGTCAGAAAAAATCTATGATCGATCAAAAAATTCAAATAAGTAAAAATTCCATCAACAATATCTATCTATACCAAATATGAAGAAACATTTTTATCTTAATTAGTTGTAATCTATATTTCACTAACATGTAAAATTACTAGATTTAATCAATCATATATATCGTCATGTCAAAACGTAACAAGCAGTATCAATTTCTGCCTAATCACTTTTTAAATCTGAAATATTAATTGGAGATTTAGCTCCAATTAAAGTCACTTCAAAACGATTAGCATCAGCATTCGGTTGATCGAGAATGATATTAAATTCGATAGTTTCTTGAGCATTCAGAGTTGTTTGTGGTGAATCTATGCTTTTTTCTTGAAGAAGCACTTGATCATTGTAAAGCGCTAGACGCAATTGTGGAACTTTGCACAATCGATTCGTCGTATTAGCAATAATACCACGGACAATTAATGAAACATTATCATCCTTTTCTAATCGTTCAAAATTATATTCTTGTATAATTAAACCAACATCGTCAGCAATTTTGTTTCTAAATCCTAATTCCTCATAATATTTAGCCATACTAGGACAATAATCTATTACTCTATCTTGCAAAAAATAAAACCCGCTAATGACACATCCTATCAGAAATATTAGCAACAACAAACATTTACCAATCACACCGTTATTTTGAAAAGATATAGATTTAACTGACGATAAATCAAAAATCGGCTCAGGAATCATTACTTGTGGATTTTCGATACGCAAATCTTTTTCGCCTTTAGACTCAATATTTTTCTCATTTTGATTTTCTATTGATATTAAATTAGAACCTAAATCTGCTTCAGTCAGAGTGTCATTAATGCTTTTAGATTCAATATTTTGAGTTTCTTTTGACTGTGTTGTTTTTATATTAGAATTTATTGATATTTGATTCCACTTATGGGAACAACGAGTACATCTAACAAATCTATCGTTCATACCAAAAACTGATTCAGAAATATAGAATTTAGTATTACAATTTGGACAAATAATAATCATTAATCGAATAAACCAACAATTAAATTTGATTTAAAATCTCTTAGTTAAAACATTAACCATAAAAATTTTTTGTGCACCGACTAAAAACAAAGTTATATTTTTTCAAAAAAATAACTAACATAGTTTTTTTATAAAAAAATTGTTTTGCAATATTTTACTATGAATTAATATTCAATATTTATTATTGTGCATTATAAACAACGCTAACATTACGAACTAGTCAATAGTTATTGTTGAGCATAAATAATTATAATAATTAATTAATCGACCAAGAAATAGTTTTTAATCTTTAGTGATACTAATCTAGTTATTGTATGCTTTCATAATTAAAATAGTTCTTTATATTAATATATTAAAAAATTAACTACTGATAAGATTCGCTACATTAAAATGCATTCACATCATCTCTTATTGTTGTTGATATAGTCATATTCTATGTTTTAACGCTATTAAATAGCTATTCTAATAATGACACAAAGAAATTTTATTTATGATCTAATTTACATAATATGTTTATAAACTCTAGAGTGCGATTTTTTATTCGCCTTCTTTTTTATCAAATTCCATTGACTCTTATAGTCAGTTGGTTGATTGGATTTTTTTGGTATGCCATTAATATTATGAATCAAACAGCTAATGATACATCACCAACTGATGGAATTGTAGTTCTTACTGGAGGATCTGAACGTCTTGATGTTGGATTCGATCTTCTACATCAAAAAATGGCCAATAAGTTATTCATTTCTGGAGTTTATAGAAGTGTCGATATCAATAAATTGATACAATTATCACATCAAAATCTTGATGAACTAGCATGTTGTGTTGTTCTAGGTCATACTGCCTATAATACAGCTGGTAATGCCATAGAAACTGCAACTTGGATGAAAAAAGAGGATTATCATTCATTACGTCTAGTTACAGCTAATTATCATATGCAACGTAGCTTATCCGAATTTCAACATGTTATGCCAAAAGTTAAAATTATTCCTCATCCTGTTTTTTCAAATAAAGTAAAGCAACAATGGTGGTTATGGCCTGGTACAACATATCTTATCGTTACTGAATACATTAAATATCTAGTCACTAAAGTGCGTCATTTGATAGACCATTAGGAGAATATTTCATGATAGTTATAAGATCATTAGCTTATCAATTGATTTTTTTGTCTTGGACCACAATCATTTCAATTTCTTGTTTACCATTACTAGCTATTGCATCTCGACATACCATGCAAAATATAGCTACATTTTGGATCAAAATTTGTTTTTTTCTTCAACGGAAGATTTTACAAATGTCTTTTGAAATAAGAGGGATTGATAATTTGCCGCATGGATCTGTAATTATTGCAGCCAAGCATCAATCAATTTGGGACACTATGATCTTTCATCATCTTTTGACTGATCCAGCTTATATCTTCAAGAAAGAATTATTATTTGTACCAATTATTGGATGGTATTTACAAAAAACTGGGCAAATACCAATAGATCGTAATGGTGGAATTAAAGCACTCAAATTAATGATCAATATGACTAGACATGCAGTAACGAATCAACAGCAAATTGTTATTTTCCCAGAAGGTCATCGCCAACTTCCAGGAATTACTGGCACCTATCACTCTGGAGTTGCTATGCTTTATAAATCACTAAAAATTCCAGTCGTTCCTGTTGCTTTAAATTCTGGTCTATTCTGGTGTCGTCAAACTTTTCTTCGTTATCCAGGTGTAATAACATTGGAAATTTTGCCAGCTTTACCAGATAATATAGAACGTAAGACTTTAATGAAAGTACTACAAGATCAAATTGAAATAGCCACATACACTTTAGAAAAAGAAGCTTTACAACGCTTTTCTTATCTAAATTGTTTAATTTCACATTAGTTTATTGATTAAATTTACTTTTTCTTAACAAAAAGTCAATATCATATCAAGTCAAGTAATGATTGTTATTTAAATGTATATTATTAATCTACCTTTTCATTATAAAAAATATTAATATTTTAATCTTCAAATTTATATAATGAAGTTATCTTAATAAAGATAACTATTAGACTTTCATTATAATTTGATATGTTTAATTATTTATTGATTTGACATTTTTAGAATAAACAACTATCAATATTTTTATAATTCTGTTCAAAATACCCTCATTTTATACTTCTTACAGATATTTAATTAAACAAATTATTTGAAAATAACTGGATCATATAGAAGTTAAATTAATGAATTTAACTTCTATATGATTATTGAATGATATTTTCTATAGATATTATCTTATGAAATTAGTAGTTATATGTAATGAATGAATATTTCAATATCAAAGCACTAATCTACAAGCTTTCAAGTAAATTCGTAGAATATTGTAAGTTAAAAATTTCTACTACTAAATGATCAAATATCGTAATTTATTAAATAGATTTGTTTCATCTTATTAAAATAAGTACTTATGTATCGTAGCTATAAGATACATATTAAATAATCATAATTGGAATAAATATCAATTATGAAAAATAATTAATTAATATTAATAAGCGTTAAATTAATTTAAAAAATATGAAATTCTAATAACTGAATCTCAGATAAAATGATATATCTAACAATACAAACTAGTCTAAATATCTAAAGAAACTATTTTCTTATTAAATTAAATTTTTATTGAAATAAAATGAGGACAAATGTCTAAGGACGTACCTTTCTATCATAGTCTGATTTTTCAGATGTTAGTAGCCGTTATTGTTGGATCTGTAGTTGGATTTTTATTTCCTAAATTTGGAATCTCACTTAACATTCTTGCGGGCAGTTTTATCAAATTAATCAAAATGATAGTTGATTTACTAATTTTTACCACGGTTAGTATAGGTGTTGCTAAATTAGGTGATGTTAAAAAAGTAGGTCGCATAGGCATTAAATCTCTAATTTATTTCGAAGTAGTAAGCACAGTTGCTCTAGCTTTTGGATTAATAACTGTTAATGTTTTTAAACCTGGTAGTGGAATGAATATTGATCCAACGCAATTGGATGTAAATTTGATAGCCGGCTATACTACTAATGCTAAGGCATTTAATACGGTCGATTTTATTTTGAATATTATTCCATCAAGCGCAGTAAACGCTTTTGCTCAAGGTAATATTTTACAGGTTCTTCTGTTTGCTCTTTTCGTTGGTTTTGCCTTATTAAATATAGGAAAACGCGCTGAACCAATCGTTGATATGATCGATCGTTGTACAGATGTTATTTTTGCAATAGTCAATATTATAATGAAATTAGCACCATTGGCAGTTTTTGGCGCTATTAGTTATACCATCGGAGAATTTGGTATCAGCTCATTAATCTCACTTGGTAAGTTAATTGCATTGTTTTATTTAACTAATTTATTCTTTATAGTTGTTATTCTAGGTGGAATTGCATACATAACAGGATTTAGTATTTGGAAATTTTCCAAATATCTTGGAGAAGAACTAGTCCTCGTATTTTGTACAGCATCTTCAGAATCAGCATTACCACGTCTTATTCGTAAGTTGGAAATTGCTGGCTGTTCTGTGCCAATAGTTGGCTTTGTTGTACCAACTGGTTATTCTTTTAATTTAGCTGGCTCTTATATTTATTTAACAATGGGTGCAATATTTATAGCTCAAGCTACAAATATCGACTTAAACATGGCACAACAATTCGGATTACTCTGTATCTTCTTGCTAACTTCAAAGGGTGTAGCTGGTGTTACAGCAGGTGGTTTTGTAGTATTAGCTGGTACTTTATCTATCTTCCCAGATGTTCCATTAGTTGGTTTAGGACTTTTATTAGGAATTGAACGCTTTATGGATTCAATGAGATCAGCTACAAATTTACTTGGTAATGGAATTGCTACAATGGTTATAGCAAAATGGGACAATCAACTAGATAATCACCAGATGAACAAAGCCTTAAATGGAGAGGCTATTGAAATTTGAAATTTGTATCTGACTTACAAGTTATAAAAATCTTAACATCATAGTTATTGTTATTATAGATTAGAAATCTTAAAATTTATTACAGATAATCATTATACAGAGTTTGGCTGGGAGAGATGGATTCGAACCACCGTAAGCAGAGTCAGAGTCTGCTGTCCTACCGCTAGACGATCCCCCATCAATTTTTAAACACCAAAATAAGTATGTATTTAAGTTAAAATCAACAAAACTTTACCATTACAGTGTCAACATGTTATAATATCATATATAAAAAACTCCAAGCGCATGATTATTTAATAGCATAAGAGTTTTGCCTTCAAATTAATCAACTTATTAAATAAGTTTAACACGCCAAATAATGTAAATAAAAAGCTATTAAAATCGATAATATATTAATCAATTTATAGAACTATAATTATTACAGATATGTTCAACTAGCAATTATGACAAAAAATCAATCGATAACCTACAAAAACATGAACAAGAATGCTAAGAAGAATTGTACGAAAAACAACCAATCACTCGGTTTCATCTACTCGTTGGCTTACACGTCATCTGAATGATCCATTCGTTATTGAGGCAAAACGATTAGGATATCGATCTCGCGCTGCCTTTAAATTAATACAACTAGACGACCGTTTTCATTTTTTACGACCTGGAAAACGAGTTGTAGATCTTGGTGCTGCTCCTGGAGGTTGGACTCAAGTTGCTGTACAAAGAGTTAAAGCACTTGATCCACATGGTGGTAAAGTAATTAGCGTAGATATTCTTGAATGTATGCCAATTGCTGGTGCAATTGTATTAACTCACGATTTTTTAAACAATTCAACACCACAAATTATCAAAAATGCTCTAGGAAGCTCAGCTGACGTTGTATTGTCAGACATTTCACCTACAAGTATTGGTCATAAATCAACCGACCATGATCGTATACTTTATATGTGCGAAATTGCTCTAAATTTTGCAATCGAAGTCCTTGCACAACATGGCACTTTTATTGTTAAAATTTTTAAGGGCGGTGGTGAGCGTGCTCAAATCGATCTGATGAAAAAAAACTTCGAACGTGTTCGTTACGTCAAACCACAGGCTAGCAGAGCTGAATCTTCCGAAGTTTATTTAATCGCAATGAATTTTAGAGCGCAACAAGTTATATGAACAATAGTTGTTTTAGATCATTTCTAATCTATGTTTTATTGAATCAATAGATTCAACATTATCTAATTGACCAATGGTAGCAAAAGTTGGATTTCCAACAAATATACGACGCGCCACAGAAACTACTGCATTAACATCAATCGCTTCGATCTTAGAAACTATTTCTTCAACAGGTATCAGTCTACCATAGACCTGAAACTGACGAGCTAATTGTTCACATCGTACGCCTGTGCTTTCTCTAGCCATTAAAATTGATGCCTTCAATTGAGCTCGTGCTCGCTGTACTTCATCAATCGTTATTTCTTGAGTAACTTTTATAATCTCATTACAAATTACCGGAATTACTTCGATTACTTCTTTCTTACCTGTTCCAGCATAAATAACAAACAGACCACCGTCAGTATAAAATGATATGAAAGAATAAATAGAATAGACCAAACCACGTTTTTCTCGAACTTCTTGAAACAACCGTGATGACATACCATCACCTAACAAAGTTGACAGTATAGACGCTGAATAATAATCAGGATCATCGTAAGACATACAATTAAATCCCAACACTAAATGAACTTGTTCTAGATCGCGTGTTTCACGATATTCACCACCTTTGTAAGCTGCAATAGCATTTGTTGAAAAATTATTTTGCGGTAATGCTGTAAAATATTTTTCTGCCAACGTAACTACCAAATCATGATTCAGATTTCCAGCTACTGCCAAAATCATTGATTTAGTATTGTAATTATTTTTCATATAATCAAACAGAGTATTACGTGACATACACCGTACTAACTCAACAGTTCCTAACACAGGTAAACCAATAGCTTGATCTGAATAAGCTGTAGACTGAAAATGATCGAAAATAATATCATCTGGAGTATCAATAGCCTGATTGATTTCTTGAACAACAACTTCTTGTTCACGGGCTAATTCTACAGCATCGATAGTTGAATTCTGCAGAATATCTGAAATAATATCTAAAGATAGATCAATATCCTCTTTAAGAATCTTGGCATAATAAGCAGTGTATTCACGAGAAGTGCATGCATTTAAATGACCGCCAACAGCTTCAATCTCTTCAGCAATAGCTCGCGCTGAACGTCTTTTAGTACCTTTAAAGGCCATATGTTCTAATAAATGTGACACTCCATTAATATCTTTTGTTTCACGACGCGTACCAACATTGACCCAGACCCCTAAAGATATAGTTTCCACTGTTTCTATACAATCTGTCACTATAGTTAATCCGTTTGACAATTTAGTCAAATTAACGCTACTAAGACTGCTCATATCTTTACCTCTGAAACTTGTTTGACATAATCTTTTACTATTTCAAGATCGTTTGGCAAAACCTCGTATTGTTCATGAAGATTAAACAGATCATTCAATCTTTTTGGTAATATCGGACGAACACCTGTTGCCACTTCTACAACATCTGGAAATTTAGCCGCATGTGCAGTAGCAAGAGCTATCATAGGCGTTATTTTACTACACCTATTGGCACGACGACCAGCGGCAACACCGATAGCAGAATGTGGATCTATCAATTCTCCAGTTTCCTGATAAAGTTTATACATTATTTCGATAGTCTCTTTATCACTAAGACGATATCCTTGAAATAAATTACTAATTGTTGTCTTTGTAATTTCGCTAACCTCAAACTGTCTTTCTTGACGAAATTTCATCATGAAGTCAAGAACTCGTTTGCCATCTTCATTAAATAAATAAAATAAATAGCGTTCAAAATTGCTAGAAATTTGAATATCCATGCTAGGACTAAGAGTAGGAATAACTGCATTTATACTCATTTTTCCTGTTTCAAAAAATCTAGTCAATATATCGTTGGAATTTGAACCAACAATCAACTGGCTAATAGGCAATCCCATACGCCTAGCAACAAAAGCAGCATAGACATTCCCAAAATTCCCAGTCGGAACAGCGAAAGAAATAGGAACATGCGGTGCGCCTAAAGCTAACCCAGCAGCAAAATAATAAACAATTTGAGCCATAATACGAGTCCAATTTATCGAATTTACCACCGATAAATGCAACTGTTCGCGAAACATTTGATCATTTAACATAGCCTTAACTATATCTTGACAATCATCAAACGTGCCGTCTAGAGCAATATTATGTATATTAGACGCAATAACTGTCGTCATTTGACGACGTTGAACTTCAGAAATTCGACCTTTTGGATGTATAATTATAACGTTAATAGAAGTACGATTTTTACATGCTTCAATAGAAGCCGATCCAGTATCACCAGAAGTAGCTCCAACAATGGTAACTCTTTGACATCTTTTAATTAAAAAATAATCGAACAAACGACCAAGTAATTGCAATGCATAGTCTTTAAAGGATAGTGTAGGTCCGTGAAAAAGTTCTAAAAGCCAATCATTATTACCTAATTGCTTAAGTGGTGCCACAGCAATATGATCGAATTCAGCATAGGTTTCAGTCACTATATCAATAAAATCACTCTCACAAATAGTTCCATTAAGAAAAGGTTCCATCACACGAATTGCTAATTGATGATAAGGTAAACCAATTAAGGTAATTAAATCAGCTTTAGAGAAAGTTGGCCATTGTTCTGGTAAGAACAAACCACCGTCTCGTGCAAGTCCAGTTAAAAGAACATTATCGAAAGAAATTCCTCGATCTTTTCCACGTGTGCTATGATAGTTCATTGTTCAATCACTTTTTTAGTTTCTAAATAAATAGTAGCATATTATGGCGTTAATTAGCTATTCATCAGTGTCGTAATTATCATATTAATAGATTAAATCGATATAAAAACCCACAACGATTATAGATCTGTTTTATAAAAATGAATTCTATATGTTAAAAACAATAATGATTAATTTTGCCATTTTAAACATTATCTGGTTTGAATTTGGATTTGAATATGTTTCAGCAAAAGAAATAAATGTTGTAACTAGTTTTAGTGTATTAGCAGATATGGTTCAACAGATAGGTAAATCACATGTAAAAGTAAATAGTTTAATAGGCCCATGTGAAGATCCACATGTTTATGAACCAAAACCTTCTGATCTTAATATTTTGAAGCATGCTAATCTAATTTTTGTAAACGGCCTAGGATTGGAAGGATGGATTAACAGATTGTTTATATCATCAGAAACTAATGGAAAAATCATCATAGTATCTGACGGAATTCACACTATAACTAACAATATAGCTAAAAATAAAACAGTTATTGATCCACATGCTTGGAACAATGTTACAAACGCTATTGTTTATGCGACCAACATAGAAAGAGCATTGATTGAAGCAGATCAAGATGATGCTGATGAAATTAGGTTAAATAGTAAATTTTATATAGAACAACTACGTGCTCTTGATTCATGGGCTAAAAAAGAGATTGATTCTATACCAATGCCAAGCAGAAAAGTAATAACTAATCATAACAGTCTTTCTTATCTTGGAGACGCTTACGACATCACTTTTTTAACATTTCAGGGAATATCTAGTGAATCAGAACCAACCGCTACTCAAGTTGCAAGTTTGATCAAACAAATTCGCGATGAAAAAGTTAAAGCTATATTCATTGAAAATCAGAGCGACTCCAGACTAATGACACAAATAATAAAAGAAAGTAATATAAAGCTAAGCGGCGAACTCTATCCTGAAGCACTATCTAAACAAGATGGAGTGGCACCTACTTACATTAAAGCCTTCATTCATAATATTAAGCTATTGAAAGCAGGTATGTTGGGTGAATAATTTAATTTTAAAAAGATTCTTTTAATAAAATTATTAAATATATTTTTTATAAATTCAACATATATAATATAACAATCTCATTTCACTGTAACATTGAATAACACTAGCCAATGGATTACATGGATAAATACTTTGAAATATTATCCTGTACAGTAAAAATCCTATGCAGTTAAATTTTACTTTATATAAAATTATGTCTTTTGAATTTCTAACTTAATCTTTTTGGCTTCTCGTAACATACGTAAAATTGTTATAATATTAACCACAGCAAGAGTTACTTCAAGCAAAGTACCTCCAACAGATCCGCTCATTATATTATTAACTAGCCATAATAATGAACAACTCAATAGAGTAATTCTCATTGGTATAGCATTCATGCGAAAAAAAGCCACTGTCGCAATACAGGTTGCAATTACTGGTATCCAATTAAAAGCTTCTCTTGATAAAAACCATCCAGCAACTATGCTAAGAACCAGCATTAATGTCATTACTAAAAGAGAGCGTGTGTATGCAGCTAACAATGATCGTAACCCTATAATTAACGAAATAACACATGCTGATGGATTATCTAAAAGAAAAAAATGTACAGCATAAGATACGCGTGTAAAGGTAATTATAATCTTAAAATAACGATCGTTTTTCTGCCAACAAGCCAAAATTCCAAAAACAAACGTGCAATAACCAGCACATTGTGCTAGAGAAAAAATATCCATCATTTTTATCAACAGTTTAAATTAATTTTCTATTTCTTATTTCATTTGCCACATCAACAGAAGCATTGAGTGATGTATGAATCCAAAAAGAACAATCGTCTCCGAGTGGTTTAGCATATCCTTCGGCAAAAAGCATCATATGTAAACGTTTATATTTGTTATTAATCAAGTTAGATTGGTTAAAAATATAAACAGGTACAGTATTAGCACAAGCTTCAGAACACATATTCATCGAATCACCAGTAACAACAATAGCATCTGCTAGTGCAATAAAGCCAAGGTATGGATTATCACCTTTATCATTCCAATAAAAGCAAAAATTTGGTTGCGGTAGATTATCGATTAAAACTTTAGCCAAAACAGATGAGGTTCGTCGACTAGTACTAACAAGGATCGATCCTCCCATAAATCGATGCAAATCAGAAATTCCAGTGGCTAATTTACATCCAAGCTCTGAGCTAAAATCACGTTTCTTCGTTGCCCCACCAACCAATACCACAAGATATGGTCGAGGTAAATGACTCAGTTGCTCACTCCACTTAGTGGCCTCAGTAATCAATACTTTCGATGATGCACGATGACATGAACCAAGAACACGGAAAATATTAGAACGATCCATTAGACTATCATGTTTTGGAACAATAATTAAATCAAAATCCCAACTACCTAACCATCCAGGATTCATCAGTTGAATTATACGACACATAGAATGACGTTTTATCCAACGAGCAACAGGAGCTGTTCTTCTGCCAGCACCGATAACTAAATCAGGCCACGGTGGAATCAAAGTCATTCGACTAGATGTTGTTACTCCAAATAAACTAGCGCCTTTTAAAAGATTAGGCCAACATCCATATTTGTCATAAGTAATTTTTCTAATACAAAATGGCTCAGCAAGTGCCTCTGCAACGCCTAAACCTTGAGTAACATTTCCAGGTCTATCATCAGCCAACACCCAAATTCTATTCATTATTATGATATAATATACTGTTATTAGTACGAGGCACTAATTTCTTTCTAAAGAAAAATATAGATTAATCTATCATTTCATAAAAATATGATTCTAAATCAAATATGGGAGCTACTTTATCATTGTACAAAGTCATATATTAGCAATTATGTAAAATATATTTGCATTAACATTTTACATAAAATTCATTCTATTTACTAATCATCAATGACAAAACTAACAATTATTGCCTTCAACAACAAAAGAGATTTTATGATGTAAGTTTATTCATTTCACTAATTAAAGATTCACCCATCATAGTAGTTGATACTTTAATCTTTCCTAATTGCATTATATCACTTGTACGTAAGTCAGCATCAAGAATATTCTTTATTGATTGTTCCAATAAATCAGCTTCTACACTCATATTGAAACTATAACGCAACATCATAGAAAAGGATAATAACGTTGCTATAGGATTAGCAATGTCTTTATTGGCTATATCAGGAGCTGATCCATGAACTGGTTCATAAACAGCATGACGTTTACCTTTAGCATTAAGGCTGCCAAGACTAGCAGAAGGCAACATACCTAGACTTCCTGTTAACATAGCCGCACAATCTGACAAAATATCACCGAATAGATTATCTGTAACAATAACATCAAACTGTTTTGGGTTACGAACCAATTGCATGGCACAATTATCAGCATACATATGATATAACTCAACTGCTGAGTATTTGGTATCATGCAATTTTTGTACCTCTTCTCGCCACAAAACTCCTGATTCCATGACATTGGCTTTTTCTATCGAATGCACTTTATTACCACGCTTCTGAGCAAGATCAAACGCAACATCGGCAATGCGAATGATTTCTCCAGTGGTATAAACTTGAGTATTAACACCACGCCTCTCGCCAGTAGAAAGAATTTCAATACCCCGTGGTTTTCCAAAATAAATACCTCCGGTTAATTCACGAACAATCATGATATCAAGACCTTTAACAATCTCGGTCTTCAAACTAGAAGCATCAACTAAAGCATCAAAAACTACAGCTGGACGCAAATTAGCAAACAGTTCAAGATTTTTTCGAAGACGCAAAAGTCCTTGTTCTGGTCTTAAATCAAACGAAAGATTGTCCCATTTATAACCACCTACAGATCCTAACAGAACTGCATCAGCATCAAAAGCATCTTGTAGAGTTTCATCAGTCAATGGATGTCCAAATTTATCATAAGAAGCGCCACCAATTAATCCTTCATTCACATCGAAAGTAATATTACGTTTTTTAGCCATCCAACAAATAACTCGTTGCACTTGAGTCATAATTTCCGGACCAATACCATCACCTGCAAGAATGAGAAGTTTCTTGGTAATCATTTTTAAAACCTATAAAGAAAAATAGCTTTGATATTCAATATTCGCGTCAAAGACTTCAATTTTTGCATGTTTATTTAGATAGTTATTTCACAGCCATGGCTGTTCAAGATGATGATGAATTTCAAATCTCTCAATCTTATTCTTCTTCTGTAATGTTAAATCAATGTCATCAAGACCATTTAAGAGGCAATGCTTACGAAATGAATCTATCTCAAATTTAATACATATATCATCATGACAAGTAATTTCGTGTTTTTCTAGATCAATAGAAATCATTGGACTAGCTTCGTTTTTAGCGTCAAAAATCAACTGATCAACATCAGATTGTGGTAATTTGATCAATAGAATACCATTCTTAAAACAATTATTATAAAAAATATCAGCAAATGTAGGAGCTATCACGCAACGAATTCCAAAATCGAATAAAGCCCATGGTGCGTGTTCGCGTGAACTACCACAGCCAAAATTGGAACCAGTTACCAAAATTGATGCTAAACGATAAGCAGGTTTATTCAACACAAAGTCGCTAATCTCAAGACCATCTTTTGTATATCGCATCTCATTGAACAAATTCTTACCAAGGCCAGTACGCTTAATAGTCTTTAAAAATTGCTTTGGAATAATCATGTCAGTATCAACATTAATAATCGGTAAAGGAGCAACAATACCGGTAAATTTAGTAAATTTGTCCATTTCATTTTATCCTAGTCATTTTAAATAATTATAGCTTTCTAACATCAGTTAATTTACCAGTCAGAGCTGCTGCTGCTGCCATTATTGGGCTTACTAGATGAGTGCGACCACCACGACCTTGCCTACCCTCAAAATTTCGATTTGATGTCGACGCCGATCGTTCGCCTTCATCAAGCTTATCAGCATTCATAGCTAAACACATTGAACAACCAGGTTCGCGCCACTGCGCCCCAGCTTCGCGAAAAATAATATCCAATCCTTCATCTTCAGCCTGCTTCTTAACCAATCCAGAACCAGGAACTGCCAATAATTTTACATTAGATGCAATTTTTTTTCCTTTGAGTATAGAAGCTGCAGCACGAAAATCTTCTATTCGTCCATTAGTACAAGATCCAATGAATACAACATCAATTTTAATATCTGTCAGAGGAGTTCCTGGTATAAGGCCCATATAAATGAGCGAACGTTCAACTGCAGCACGTTTGCTAGGATTAACAACAACAACGGGATCTGGCACACAACCAGTAATTGGCAATACATCTTCTGGACTAGTACCCCAAGTTACCATCGGCACTAGAGAATTAGCATTAATAAACAGCTCAGCATCATAATAAGCACCACGATCTGAAGTTAATGTCTTCCAGTAAGCAATTGCATTTTGCCACATGATACCTTTTGGAGACATAGGGCGATCTTGTAAATATTCAAATGTAGTTTTATCAGGAGCAATTATCCCAGCTCTAGCTCCAGCCTCAATAGTCATATTGCAAATTGTCATTCGACTTTCCATCGAAAGACTACTAATAACCTCTCCAACATATTCTATAACATATCCAGTACCACCAGCAGTTCCTAATTTACCAATGATGTATAACGCTAAATCTTTAGAAGTTACATTTACAGGAAGTACACCATCAACACGAACAAGCATATTCTTAGCTGGATGTTGTATTAATGTCTGAGTAGCTAATACATGCTCAACCTCAGAAGTTCCAATACCAAATGCTAGTGCACCAAACGCTCCATGTGTAGATGTATGAGAATCACCACAAACGATGGTTGTTCCTGGAAGCGTAAAACCTTGTTCCGGACCAATAATGTGAACTATTCCTTGACGAATATCTTCCATTCCAAAATATTCAAGACAGAAAGCTTTGGCATTATCTTCAAGCGTTTGTACTTGAACACAAGATTCTATATCAATAATACCATTAGAACGATTAGTAGTTGGCACATTATGATCAGCTACCAACAATGTCATTTTTCCACGACGAACTCTTCGTCCACCATTGCGTAATCCCTCGAAAGCCTGTGGACTAGTTACTTCATGAACTAGATGTCGATCTATATATATAAGATCGCCATCTTGTATATCAACTAAATGACTGTTCCAAAGTTTGTCAAATAGAGTACGCGGTTTAATCATGGCGCTACTCCGCATCTAAAATTATTATCTAAAGCTATAATTTCTTTCAAGGACGTGACGCATAATAATATTAATCCTCATCAGATGTAGATTTTTTTTCTAAAGATATAGATTTTTCTGACGTTTTCTTAGCAACAAGATTAGCTTCGTGCTCGGCAATATTCAATTTTACAGAATAACCTGTAGTTTGTTCAAAAATACGTGCTGATTTACCACGACGTTTGCGAAGATAATAAAGCTTAGCACGACGCACATCGCCACGGCGAATCACTTCGATCTTAGCTATATTTGGAGAATAAAGCGGAAAAATACGCTCAACTCCTTCACCATAAGAAATTTTTCTCACAGTAAATGAACTATTCAATCCACCGTTCTTACGCGCAATTACTATACCCTCATAAGCCTGAAGGCGCTCACGATTACCTTCTACAACTTTAACACTAACTTTAACTGTATCACCAGATGAAAATTCTGGAATAGTCTTCGTAATAGTAAGTTTATTAATCTGTTCTTTTTCAAGTTCCTGAATAATATTCATAACTCAATCCTCTTCATTTTTGGCAACAACATATTGCCTCCAAAGATCTGGTCTACGCACTTTAGTTATATTCTCTGCTTGACATTTACGCCAAGTACGGATTTTCTCATGATGACCAGATACTAATACTTTTGGCACTTCTCTTCCTTCCCAATTTTTCGGTCTAGTATAATGAGGATATTCAAGTAATTTCAACTCAAAACTCTCTTCTATAAGTGATTCTTTTTTACCAATTACACCAGGTAACAATCTCACTACAGCATCTATTAACACTAAAGCAGCTATTTCACCACCAGAAAGCACAAAATCACCAATGCTGACTTCTTCAACGTCATGTGCATCTAACACTCTTTGATCTACACCTTCGAAATGACCACATAAAATAGTAATCCTTTGTTCTTTAGACAAGCTACGAACTTTCTCTTGATCTAATAAGCGACCTCGTGGTGTCAAATAAATCAAGGATCCAACTCGATGTATAGTACGAATCGCGATATCAATCACATCTGGACGCATAACCATGCCAAAACCTCCACCAAATGGCATGTCATCAACTGATCTGTGCTTATCACAAGCAAACGCACGAATATCAACTGAATTCACTTTCCAAATACCTTTATTCAGGGCTTGTCCTGCTAAAGAATAGTTAAGCGGACCAGGAAACATCTCAGGAAATAGTGAAAGAACGGTAACTGTCCATGGTAACTTCGTTTCAGTTCCTGAAACTTCCATTACATCTTTCAAATTTTCTTGCAAAGACTAAATACAGTTATCAATTAAAGTTATAGGCTTGATCATCAAGAAATTTCTTGCGACATCAACAACAGGAACGACTTCTTTATTAAAAGGAAGCATTATATCACCAAGTGAACATACAATTTCAATTATGTCACCACCACCAAAATTAACAACTCTTTTAACCGTACCAACCTTTGTCTCATCAACCAAGATAACAGCCATTCCAACTAGATCATGATAATAAAATTCATCAATCTTTGTTACAGGAAGTGCAGAGCGTGATATATAAAGCTTGGCACCTTTCATAGCTTCAGCAGAATCACGATCTGTCTTACCATCAACCATGACAGTGACTATGCCTTTGGCTTCACTCAGCAACCTTAATTGAAAGTGTTGCCCTACTTCATCTTCTACTTCACCGTAAGCAACAACATCGGTAGCGCGATCTGTAAAACTTTTTATACGAATTGCCCCTTTTAATCCATGCGCACCTAAAACGATACCAACACACACACGATTAAACATTATTTATTCTCTAGCAACATTAGCATCATCAGTAACAGCTTTAGCCAATCGCTCCTTTAAGCGTTCTTGAGCTTTAGACTTTGGTTGCGATTTTTTACTTTGTCCAGGTCGCGGACTTGTGGAAATATATCCAGCATCAGCAAAAAATCTAGTAACACGATCTGTTAACTTAGCACCAATCGATAGCCAATATTTGATACGTGCTTCTTTTAAAATTAATCGTTGTTTGTGATCATTTGATAACATTGGATTATAGCTTCCAAGTCTCTCTATGAATTTACCGTCACGAGGACTACGTGAATCAGCTAGCACGATTTTATAAAATGGACGCTTCTTAGCTCCACCACGAGATAATCTAATCTTCAGAGACATTATGTCAATTCCTCGAAGTATTGTAAGTAAATGATCTTACAAAAAAATACTGACACCAGCATATAAAACATCTTAAGCGTTAAAACGTAATTTAGAACATTACACGAATTTTAACTTCTAACCAAGTATCTTATAAAATGCAACATTGATTTAAAATCACACTAATAATTAAGATAAACTAAAACAACAAACTTCACTATTGCTTAATTATTGATAATTAGTAGCTAATTATTTAATTAACAACATATCAGATCATAACAACACGAATTTTTCATTAATCATTACTACATTAAAAACCCAACAATGATGACAAATTATCGTTTTTTTTAATTTTTTTCATTGTGAAAACCATTTGCTTGAATTGTTTTAGCAATTTGTCAACATCATGAACTGAAACACCAGCACCTGTAGCTATACGTCGTTTACGACTTGCCATAATAATATCTGGATTCTTTCGTTCATTTTTAGTCATAGATAAAATAATAGCTTCTTGACGATCTATTGTTTTACTATCAACTTTAAAATCGATCTGTTTTCTAATTTTATTAATTCCTGGTAACATATTAATAATATTGTCAAGATCTCCAATTTTCTTAATCTGACGAAATTGAGTAGCTAGATCATCGAGATCAAATTTATCGCTAGCCACTTTAGCTGATAATTTTTCTATTTCGTCTTTTTCAAAATTTTCTGTAGCTTTCTCAACTAGCGATATGATATCACCCATACCAAGAATACGACTAACAATACGATCTGGATGAAAAACCTCAAGTGCATCAAGTTTTTCACCTGTACCTAAGAATTTGATCGGTCGTCCTGTAACTGATCTCATCGAAAGCGCAGCTCCGCCTCTAGCATCGCCATCAACTCTAGTCAAAACTAAACCAGTAATGTTAACCTGTTCATTAAATTCTTTTGCTAAATTGACAGCGTCTTGACCTGTCATAGCATCAACAACTAATAGCGTTTCTGTTGGATTTACTTCATCGAAAATTTCCTTAACTTCAGACATCAAAACATCATCGATATGCAATCTACCAGCAGTATCAAGAATCACAACATCATAACCTTCATCACGACCAATCGTCAATGCTCGCTTAGCAATAGTTAATGGTCTTTCATTCATCAGAATAGATAATGAACTTATCTCAGCCTGATGAGCAAGAACTTCCAATTGCTGTTGTGCAGCTGGTCTATAAATATCAAGGGAAGCTAGTAATACTTTCTTCTTATTGATTTTTTTTAAACGTAGAGCCATCTTTGCTGAAGTTGTAGTTTTACCAGATCCTTGTATACCAACAATTAAGATAGGAATAGGTGATTTAGTGGCCAGATTGAGTTCTTCAGCAGTACCTAAAATATCGATTATGGAGTCATGAACAATTTTTATTATCATCTGACTTGGCGTTACACTGCGAACCACTTCTTGACCAATAGCACGTTTTTTAACTGTTTTTATAAAATCCGTGACCACTGATAAGGCAACATCACTTTCTAACAAAACTATACGAATCTCGTTCATCGTATCTGAAATTTCGGCCTCAGATAACACGCTGTGTCTCTTCAATCGTTCTAAGATAGAACTAATACCTGAACTCAAATTTTCCAACATTAAAACCAACACAGGTTACAGATAAAATCACAATTAACAAATTCACGGTCTTGGTGAATCATATAACTTTATTGAATATAATTCATTTCTTTATAAAATTAGAAGATAAGTTTTAATTTAATATCTTTAGATTTATATAAACAATAAGATATAAACCAATTTGAATCAATTTTTCTATTGATCTTTATATTTTAAAATGGTTTCTAAAAATCAAGTTAAATTAATTAAAAACATTGAGAGTGATCAAAAAAGTACATAGAAATTTCAGGTTTGGATTTTATTTAAGAAAATAATTAAAGATATACTTACTAAAATATCAGCAAAAAGTTAGACTAATAAAATTTTTAGTAATAAATAACTATTATATTTACTGATATTGCATAAAAATGAGCGTTATTTTGGCATTAAGTTTAACTTCTTAATAAAATTAATACAAAATCTATATATATTTAAACTAGATTATACATTAATCAGTATAATAAAATTGTTTATTATGTTGTTAACACTATTTATTAAGCAAATAAGTTGACACAATAATAGTAATACAAGAACAAATAGTTCTTATTATTTCATGGAGGAAATATGCCTTATAGGCGAGTTACTCTTTCGCAATTCATGATGGAAGAGCAACATCGATGTGGAGGTTCTGGCGTACTTACTTCTTTACTCACAGATATAAGTGTTATATGCAAAATGATTTCTCATGAAGTCAACTGCGGCGCTCTACTTGGCAATCTAGGAATGGAAGAAACTAAAAATATACATGGAGAAAAACAAAAAAAACTTGACGTATTATCCAACAAGATTTTTATGCATATAGTAACCAAAAGTAAAAATTACGCCGCTCTTGCTTCCGAAGAACTAGAAAACATTCATGTTATTAATGATTCTGTTAGTCAATATCTTCTATTATTTGATCCTCTAGATGGATCTTCAAACATCGATATCAACAATGCAGTAGGCAGTATTTTCTCGATTTTACGACTTCCAAATGATACTAATTGTAGTACTCTTGTTGCCTTTTTACAACCTGGAATTAATCAAGTTGCTGCAGGATATGCGATTTATGGATCGTCGACAATGTTAGTATTAACTACTGGTAATGGAGTCAATGGATTTACTCTTGATCAAAATATTGGTATCTTTGGCTTGACTCATCCTAATATGCAGATCTCAAAAGACGCTAATGAATTTGCAATAAACGCATCGCGCTCAAGATTTTGGGAACCTCCAATTAAACGTTATATTGACGAGGCTCTGTCTGGTATTGATGGTCCACGTAGTAAAGATTTCAACATGCGTTGGGTGGCTTCGATGGTTGCAGAAGTTCATCGCATTCTATGTCGTAGTGGCATCTTTATGTATCCAGTCGACACCAAAAACATTTATCATGGCGGTAAATTACGTCTTATGTATGAAGTTAATCCTATGGCTTTCATAGTCGAACAAGCAGGTGGTTTGGCAATAACAGGATATGAACGTATTCTTGATTTAAAACCAAAGAGTCTACATCAACGAATTGGGGTAATACTCGGATCAAAAAACGAGGTAGAAATATTGTATAGATATCATAAAGAATATGACAGAATGCACAATTAAATAATGTTAGTACCGTCAAATTAAAAATGTATTTTGTATGATCAAACATTTGTAATAAAAGAACCACACATATGATACAACAAAATTCCTTACGATTTGTAATCGTTCCTGTAACCAATTTAGCTCAAAATTGTTCGATCATTTGGTGTTCTGAAACTAATGTAGGGGCTGTTATTGATCCTGGTGGCAATGTAGATAAAATTATAAAGAAAATTGATGTTTATAAACCAATCATTGAAAAAATATTAGTTACTCACGGTCATTTTGATCATGCAGGTCACGTAGCTGAATTATCTACAAGACTCAATATTCCTATTGAAGGACCTAATATCAATGATAGTTTTCTGATTGAAACAATTGCTGAACATAGCAATATGGTTGATAATTTCCAGTATCGATCATTTTTTCCAAATCGTTGGCTAGAAGATGGTGATACAGTGACTATTGGAAATCAAATTTTAAATGTTATGCATTGTCCAGGACACACACCAGGGCATGTTGTGTTTTTTCATGACAAAAGCAAACTTGCATTTGTAGGTGATGTTATATTTGCTGGTTCGATCGGTCGTACAGATTTTCCACGTGGCAATCAATTAGATTTGATTAATTCAATCGTTACTAAGCTATTGCCACTCGGTGATGATGTTACTTTCATTCCAGGCCATGGTCCATTTTCAACATTTGGTCAAGAACGACAAACTAATCCTTACATATCAGATCAAAAAATTGGAATGTTTTCTAGCTCTTAATTGTTAATTAAAAGTAGTTTTCATCAATTACACACTTATAAATTAATATTATCATCCACATATCTATTTGTTAACTTAACTTATATTAAGCTCTATAAAATAGATCTAGTTAATTTTATATTATTAAATTCAAAGTTTCTTGAAGGCAATCGTAATTTATTTTACGAAATAATATATAAATCTAAGATATATATATTATTACTATTGTAAGGAAATCTTTCATAAATGTTAGATCGTATTTTGATCATCGATTTTGGATCGCAAGTCACTCAGTTGATAGCTAGACGTGTGCGCGAAAATGAAGTTTATTCTGAAATTCAACCGTTCAATAAAGTAACATTTGAAAGTTTAATAACATTCAATCCTAAAGGAATTATATTATCCGGAGGTCCAGCTTCAGTTGTTGAAATACAATCGCCTAGAGTACCACAAGCTGTATTTAGTTACGGTGTTCCAGTATTAGGAATTTGTTACGGTCAACAAACTATGTGCATCGAACTTGGTGGTAAAGTTGAAAAAAGTAACAATCGTGAATTCGGACGAGCTTTCATCGATATCACTGATAGTTGTGCGTTATTTGATGGAGTATGGAACAAGGGCGACAGAGAACAAGTATGGATGAGTCATGGAGATCGAGTAACACAACTACCACCTGGTTTTCGTGTTGTTGGTGCATCTGAAGGCTCACCTTTTGCCGCTATTGTAGATGATGCTCGACGTTTCTATGCAGTACAATTTCATCTAGAAGTATCACATACACCACACGGAATACAATTATTACGCAATTTCATATGCAATATTGCTGGATGTCAAAACAATTGGACTATTCATGCTTTTAAGAAAAAAGCTATTGATGCAATTCGTCATCAAGTTGGATCTGGTAGAGTAATATGTGGCTTATCAGGTGGTGTTGATAGTTCTGTTGTAGCAGTATTATTACATGAAGCAATTGGAGATCAATTAACTTGCGTATTCGTAGATCATGGTTTTATGCGTCAAAATGAAGCAAATCAAGTAATTAACACTTTCCGCGATTGTTTTAATATAAAGTTAATACACAGGGACGCATCTAAATTTTTTTTCAACAAACTAATCGGTAAAATTGATCCTGAAGAAAAACGTAAAATCATCGGTACAAACTTCATAAAAATTTTCGAAAATGAAGCGCGTAAATTAGGTGGTGCAGATTTTTTGGCTCAAGGCACACTTTATCCAGATGTTATTGAATCCATAAGCACTACATCTGGATCGTCAGTAACCATTAAATCACATCACAATGTCGGTGGTTTACCAGATCGAATGAATATCAAATTAATAGAACCATTACGTGAGTTATTTAAAGACGAAGTTCGTACTCTTGGTCACGAATTGGGATTGCCAGATAAGATTACCAAACGCCATCCATTTCCAGGTCCAGGCTTAGCAATTCGTATTCTTGGTCAAGAAATTACTAAAGATCGCTTAAATATTCTTAAAAAGGCAGATGCTATCTATCTTGATGAAATTCAAAATGCAAATCTCTATGATGAAATATGGCAAGCTTTTGTTGTATTATTACCAGTTCACACAGTAGGTGTAATGGGAGATAGTAGATCTTACGATTACGCATGTACTTTACGAGCAATAACTTCAATAGATGGAATGACTGCTGATTTTTATCATTTCTCTAATGAATTTTTGACTAGTGTATCTAATCGAATTATTAATGAGGTTAATGGTATTAATCGAGTAACTTATGATATTACGTCAAAGCCACCAGGAACGATCGAATGGGAATAATTTTAGTATGTAGTTCTAAGAATGACTTATAAGAATGATTATAACCGTTGTGTATGGGCTCGTAATAATTACTTAATGCGCTCTTATCACGATAATGAGTGGGGAGTGCCAGAGCACAATTCTCGCGCTCTTTGGGAAAAATTAATTCTCGATATCTTTCAATCTGGTCTTTCTTGGATTACAGTGCTAAGTAAACGCAATGCACTTCGAGATTCCTTTGCAGGATTCGATCCAATAAAAATCGTTAGTTTTTCCGAGTCAGACATTATGCTCCTGCTTAATAATCCCAACATTATTCGTCATCGTGGCAAAATCAATGCAACAATATGCGGAGCTAAAATTTATTGTAAAATGGCTGACCATGGCGAAGATTTCAATACTTTCTGTTGGTCTTTCACAGACGGAAAAGTACTAAAGGGTGATAACGATATTTTTCCTACAAAAATCGCACTATCAGAACGAATTTCTAAAGAATTAAAAGATCTAAATTTTAAATTCGTCGGACCTACAATTGTTTATGCATGGCTACAGGCAATAGGAATTTTCAATGATCACTCTGTTAATTGTTTTCGTCGTGAACAAGTTTAACTTGATATATGCATTTAATTAAAAGATTAGATATAATGATTAAAAATTACATACATACATCAAAAGTCTGAATTATTAAATTGTACCAGCAATATAAAACTTGGAGCGGGCAAAGGGATTTGAACCCTCGACCCCAACCTTGGCAAGGTTGTGCTCTACCGCTGAGCTATACCCGCACAAACTATCATAATAAAACCAAAACTTAGATAGTAAGTACATTTTTCTTTTTTTCAAGTATTATTAATTTAATTGTTTAAATGTTCACTAAACTTTATAGTTGATTACTTATAAAAATTAAAATTATATTAATAATAAAGCGTCTAATTTTATCTGTCGCACTCATTTAGCTATAGATATAGAATCATGTTGATTTATATCAAATTAATATTCATTATTTAGCAAGTATTTATTTATAGGAATAATTTATTATGACGAATATAATATCAAAAATTGATCCTAAACTCCTAGAAATTCTTGTTTGTCCATTAACTAAAACCACATTAATCTATGATGAAAAAAATCAAGAGTTGATTAGTGAAAAAGCTAAACTGGCATATCCGATTCGTTGTGGTATTCCAATTATGCTTGTTGATGAAGCACGCCAATTAGACACAACCAATTTAAATCAAAATCAAATCGATTAAATTATCAACATAAAATACATGAAGAACTGTACCTACATGTACGTTATAAACAAACTGTACGTTTAATAAATTCTAGTAACCATTTATATGGCATGGTTTTAAAATTATAGTTAATGCTTTATATAAAGTTGCTTTTATCTTAAATAAAGATGATTGATATATTCAATAACTAGAATTTAATCATTTCAAACTATACTGAAATAAAATTAGTAAAAATGCAATTTTGTCTGTTTGCAAAAAAAGAGCATAAATTATTTAGTTTTTAGATGTTTCATTTAATATTAAACATCAATCTAATAGACATTTTGGTGAATATCAAGATTTGGTTTTTTCGACAAATTACATTTCATTTACAATTGAAAATTGAATTACTTTTAAGTCTGATTTCGGAGAGTGTAATAAGTGTCAAAATCTAATTTTCTATTTACCAGTGAATCAGTTTCTGAAGGTCATCCTGATAAAGTGTGCGATCAAATTTCAGACAAAATTGTTGATACTTATCTGAAGATCGATAACGAGGCCCGTGTTGCTGTAGAAACGCTTTGTACTTCCGATCGCATCGTTTTAGCTGGTGAGATTAAAGTTTCTGACGCTAAGTCAATGAAAGATGAAATCTTTCATGAAAATCTAAGAGAAGCAGTAAATGATACACTATGTAACATTGGCTATGGATATGGAAATTTTCATTGGGATTTTGCTAATTTTGATATTAATATTCATAATCAATCTCCAGATATTGCTAGTGGCGTCGATATGGGTGGGGCTGGTGATCAAGGTATAATGTTCGGTTATGCCTGTGACGAAACAGATGTAATGATGCCAGCACCAATTTATTATTCACATAAAATCTTAAAATCTCTTGCTGACGCTCGTCATTCAAAAAAGGAATGGCGACTAGGCCCAGACGCTAAAAGCCAAGTAACATTTAGATATGAAAATGGTAGGCCGGTACAAGCAGAATCAATAGTAGTATCAACTCAACATATTAAAAATATTGATCAGGGGACTATTAAAGAAATAGTTTACGAACATGTAGTAAATGTGCTACCAGACGGTATGATGTGTTCAGAAAATAATTTTTACGTCAATCCTACAGGAAAATTTGAGATTGGCGGTCCAAACGGAGACACTGGCCTAACTGGACGTAAGATTATCGTTGATACATATGGTGGAGCAGCACCACATGGTGGTGGTGCATTTTCAGGAAAAGATTCTACAAAAGTTGATCGATCTGCTGCTTACATTGCGCGCTATTTAGCAAAAAATGTTGTTGCTGCTAATTTAGCAAAAAAATGTGTTATTCAATTAAGTTACGGTATAGGTATTTCTAATCCATTATCTTTTAATGTTGATACTTTAGGAACATCAACGATCATTAATGACAAAGATGACAAATTATTATCAGATTTTCTAGAAGGGCTTGTAGATTTAAGTCCTCGTGGTATTAGAGCTCATTTAAATCTAAATCGTCCTATTTATTTTCGAACAGCGGTTTATGGTCATTTTGGTCGTGATGTTGAACCAGATGGTGGATTTTCATGGGAAAAATTAGATCTAGTTGATAGACTTAAGAAAGAATTTTCTTAAGAAAATCCTACTTTATTATTTTTAATTATAAAATAATATAATTTTGTTGAATGGCTACACATTGATGTGTATAGATCTAAGGTTTTTTGGTAGACGTCGCGGCAGACCTCTTCACATTAAAAATAAAATTCTTATTGATACTTTATTGCCAAAATTATCTATTAAAGAGCCAAAGCTTAATCAATATCTTGATCCGTGGGCTTTATTTGCCTCTAACACAAGAGAATTATGGCTTGAAATTGGATTCGGTAGTGGCGAACATTTAGCTTGGCAAGCTGGCGCTAATCCAGATATCGGTTTTATTGGTTGCGAGATCTTTTTAAACGGCATAGCATCTTTGCTTAGTTATATAGATCGTCAAAATCTCAAAAATATTCGAATCTTTGCAAATGATGTTCGTCACTTGTTTTTAATTATGCCACCTACATCATTGTATCGTGTCTTTTTACTATTTCCAGATCCTTGGCCAAAAAGACGTCACATCAAACGACGTTTCATTTGCCATGACAATCTTGATCAATTATCTCTTCTTATGGTTGATGGTGCCGAATTGCGCATTGCTACAGACGATAATATTGCTAAAGCTTGGATCACAAATCAAATGAAAAATTACAAAAACTTTCAAAATATAACCGAAAATCCTTTGGTTAAGAGTGAAGATTGGCCAATTACACGCTATGAAATAAAAGCTCAAGAGCAATGTCGTCAGTCGATCTTTCTGCGCTATCAACATTATATTGAAAATTGAAACAAGAAATTTATTATTTAAATAATAAATTTCTTGTAAGTAATTTTTGATAGCTTATAATGTACCAAATATGATCGAAATACGGAATATTTAAGTATTTTCATCTTGTCCTTGAATTGGATAATTTCTCTATTGTTAATCTGTAATCAAGTGTTTATTGTATTAAGGCACTTATCGGATTATAAATAATCATTGTGTTGCTTTATTATTGGATCATTGATTTTTGAAGATATTTTAACATCAATTCAAGCGACAAAACTTAGATAATATTAGTAGATTTTTAACTAAAATTTCGCTAAGCCCCCCGTATTTATCAATAATATTTTTTGTATTTTGTAAAAATTGTTAGCTGGTTGTAAACAATATCTTTTAAAAACAAGCATTAATTATACTTTCTTATGCACTAACGAAAAGTAATGAACTAAGAACAGATTCATGGAACAAACAATATATCAACGCAACGAACTTCTCCAAATCGCCGATGCGGTTGCTCGTGATAAAGGTATAGATCGTGATGAAATTTTGATAGCTATGGAACAAGCCATTCAAAAAGTTGGGTGTTCCAAATACGGCTATGAATATGACATTCGCGCTCATATTGACCGTAAAACAGGTGAAATTAAATTGTTGCGTTTTATGGAAATAGTTGAAACAGTTGTAAATGAAACTACGCAAATAGATATAGAACATGCAAAACTCAAAAAATCAAATGCTATTTTGGGCGATTTCATTATTGATTACTTGCCACCAATAGATTATGGACGCGTTGCTGCATATACAGCAAAACGAATAATAGTTAAAAAAGTTCATGAAATCGAACGACAACATCAGTTTTTCGAATTCAAAAATCGCATTGGAGAAATAGTCAGTGGTTTAGTTAAGCGCGTAGAATTTGGTAATGTAATTATAGATCTCAGTCGTGCTGAAGCATTGTTAACTAAAGATAATTTAATTCCTCGTGAAACATTTCGTATTGGTGATCGAGTTCGCGCATATATCAATGACGTTAGGCAAGAATCAAAAGGACCACAGATTTTTTTATCACGTACACATCCTCAATTTATGGGAAAGCTATTTACCCAGGAAGTTCCAGAAATATACGATGGAATCATAGAGATCAAAAAGATTGCTAGAGATCCAGGTTCACGAGCTAAAATTGCCGTAATAAGTCGAGATTCTGGAATTGATCCTGTAGGTTCTTGTATTGGAGTACGCGGTAGTCGTGTGCAAGTAATAGTCGCTGAATTGCAGGGTGAAAAAGTTGATATTATCCCATGGTCGTCAGATCCAATTACATTTGTTGTAAATAGTTTGGTTCCAGCTGAAGTAACGAGAGTTATTCTTGATGAAGAGGTTAATCGCATAGAAGTTATAGTTTCTGAGGATCAGTTAAGTTTGGCTATTGGACGTCGTGGTCAAAATGTCCGTCTGGCTTCACAATTAACGGGATGGAATATCGATATTCTTACTGAAGATGAGGAATCTAATAGACGCACTAAAGAATTCAAATTACGATCTGATTTATTCATTGAAGTACTTAGTGTTGATGATGTTATTGCACGTCTATTAATTGCTGAAGGATTCTCATCAGTCGAAGAGATAGCTTTAGTGCCATTAGACAACCTAATTGATATCGAAGGCTTTGATGAAACTACTGCTAATGATTTACAACAACGTGCCAGAGATTTTCTTGAAGAACGTGATAAACACGATATAAAATGCAGTAAAGAGCTTGGCGTAACTGATGATCTAGCGAAAATTGTTAATTTGCCATCCAATGTGTTGTTAGAGCTAGGTAAAAATGGAATTAAAACATTAGATGATCTTGCCGATTTGGCAAATGACGAATTGATAGAAATAATAGGTTCTGATAAACTGAGTCTCAATGAGGCCAATGATATAATCATAAAAGCACGTGCCCATTGGTTTGATGATCAAATTGATGATCAAGATAAGTTTAACAAAGAAGAAATCAAAATTAACTAGTTGGTGGTATATTAGTACATTTAGTGCTTTGCAATTTTATTATAACTGTGTTAGTTCTGATGCAGACTATTTGAATAATAAAAACTAATAATATGACAAAAAATCGTTATCTTAGTGTAAATAAGAATAAGATTTCATATGATAAATATAACTTTCGCAGAAGCAAGAATGAATCAAAATAATGCCAGATTTTAATGATCCTATCAAAAAAACACCACTAAGATTTTCACATAACAAACTTGAATTAAAAAACACTGTGGAAAGTGGTCATGTGCGTCAGAGTTTTTCACACGGACGTTCTAAATTAGTAACTGTAGAAGTTCGTAAAAAACGAACTTTTGTTACAAACGTAGGTGGAGTTTTACACGAAGTAAAAGATAGTTTAAAATCTTTGAGATTAAAACAAGATACTGTTTCAAATGAAGATGAACTGCTGCAATACTCCACTTCTAATAAATATGACAACCTAACATCAAATGAAAAAGCCACTCGCATACGTGTTCTACAAGAAGCAATAAGAACTAATGAAATATTACTACAACAACAAATTACAATTGTTGATAATGAATTACCTATTAGTCAATTAGCTTCTGAAGAAACTAATTTAACTGCAAAGAACAAAGAGATCGATCTTAAGTCAGAAATTAGTCCTGATATAATCAGCTCAGATAACACTCCTATTGTAACTTCTATTAAAACAGTTACTGAGAAAAGACATGATAAATATCTAGAGCAAGAAGCCCCACACAAACCATCATCAGCTGTAAAACGAATAAAATTGCACCGTCGTGAAGGTAAAATAACTGTTGCAGTTGCACTAAACGATGATGATCGTACTCAACGAAGTCGTTCGCTTGCTGCAGTAAAGCGTGCACGCGAGCGTGATCGATTAAAAAATCTACAGAAATCTACAGAAAAGATAATTCGTGAAGTCATAGTTCCTGAAACAATCACAATTCAAGAGTTGTCCATTCGTATGGCTGAGCGTAGTGCCGCTGTAATTAAGTGTTTAATGCATAATGGTGTTATGGCAACAATTAATCAAACTATAGATGCTGATACTGCTGAATTGGTAATTTCAGAATTCGGTCACATTGCTAAACGCACTACAGATTCAGATGTTGAAATCGGTCTTTTTAAAAAAATAGATACTGAGGATAATTTGATTCCACGTCCGCCAGTAGTTACAGTTATGGGTCATGTTGATCATGGCAAAACTTCTTTGCTTGATGCTCTACGTAACACAGATATAGTGTCAAAAGAGTCAGGCGGTATCACTCAACATATAGGTGCATATCAAGTGATCCTTCATGGAGATAGGCGTATTACTTTTATTGATACACCTGGCCATGAAGCTTTCACTGCCATGCGAAGCCGTGGTGCCAATATAACTGATATTGTAATTCTTGTAATAGCTGCAGATGATGGTATTATGCCACAGACAATAGAAGCGATTCATCATGCTAAAGTAGCTAAAGTACCAATAATCGTAGCTATTAACAAAATTGATAGGCCAAATGCTAATGCAGATAGCATTCGTCAAAAACTACTACAGCATGATCTTATTACAGAAAAATTAGGCGGAGATGTTCTTGATGTTGAGATCTCAGCTAAAAACCGAATCAATCTTGATAAACTTGAAGAAGCGATCTTTTTACAATCTGAAATTCTCGATCTTAAAGCCAATCCAAACAAAATTGCACGTGGTGTTGTTATTGAAGCAAAAGTAGAACACGGTCGTGGTTCGGTAGCAACAATTATCGTACAAAATGGAACTTTACATGTAGGTGACATATTCGTGGTTGGAACTGAGTGGGGCCGCGTACGAGCTCTAATCGATGATCATAATAACAAAATCGAACAGGCTACACCTTCAACTTCAGTTGAAGTTCTTGGTTTATCAGGAACACCTATTGTTGGTGATGATTTCATTGTTGTTGAAACTGAAATAAGAGCGCGTGAAGTAGCTAGTTATCGTCAAAATAAAAAACGTTCAGACAGAGTAATTGCTGGTGCGCGCGGAACTTTGGAAGAAATGTTCGCTAAAATAACTGGTGGTGAAATTAAAGAACTTCCTGTTATTATTAAGGGTGATGTGCAGGGTTCAGTAGAGGCTATATCTACAGTCTTAGAACAAGTAAATGTTAATGAAATCAAAGCACATGTTTTACATTCTGCGGTTGGCAATATCAATGAGTCTGATATCACGTTAGCAAAAGCTTTCAGCGCTCTAATAATTGGGTTTAATATTAGAGCTAGCTCGCAAATTCGTGATATAGCACATCACAATAATGTCGATATCAGATATTATTCTATCATTTACGATGTAGTAAATGATATTAGTCAAATGCTAACAAGTATGATGGCACCAATATTAAAAGAACACTTTCTTGGTAACGCCGAAATTCGCGAAGCATTTTCTATAAGCAAATTTGGTAAAATAGCAGGGTGTTTAATTACAGAAGGTATGGTTAAACGTGGAGCTAAGGTTCGTTTATTACGTGATAGTGTAGTAATACATGAAGGAACGCTTGATCAACTAAAGCGCTTTAAGGATAACGTTCGTGAAGTGCGTGAAGGCTACGAATGCGGCATATCATTCGAAAATTATAACGACATTAAAATAGGTGATATTATTGAGTGCTATGAAATAAAAGAGATTGTCGCAACTGTTTAAGTAATTGTTTTTTGTCAAATTATCATTCAATGGAACTTATTTATGGACTGTAAACAACAAACACTGAGCAAGCGGCAGCTTCGTGTTGGTGAGGGATTGCGTCGTGCTATTGCTAATGTTTTGGAATATGCTAATCTTCACGATGATAATTTAAATCCTCGTTCTATTACAGTCACTGAAGTAACGATTAATAGGGATCTTAGCAATGCAACAGTTTTTATTACGCCATTAAGTTGCATAGATGCTTCCGACTTGTTAACCAAATTAAAAAATTTAACTCCTTGTATACGTCATAAAGTTGCTAAGCTAGTTCATTTAAGAATAGTACCTAATCTTATTTTTGTCCCTGATAATACGTTATATAATGTCAGTAGAATCGAAGAAATTCTACACAATCCAAAAGTAAGGAATGATTTGATTACTAATTTATGTATCGATGATAATAATTAACGTCTAATTTAATTATTAAACCAAAATGATGTAGCATGTAGTAAAATTCTAAATGATTCAAGCTTCTCTCGATAAATGATTGGATAATAATGTTGTGATATATAAGTTGTGATATATAAAAATCGGAAAATTCTTGTTAATGGTTGGATTGCTATTGACAAACCATTAGGGATTACCTCTGCAAATGTTGTGACCAAAGTTCGTAGTCTTACAGGTGTAGCCAAAATTGGACATGGCGGAACTTTAGATCCGCTAGCCAGTGGAATATTACCACTCGCGCTTGGTGAAGCAACTAAAACAATAGCTTATGTAATGAATAGCTCCAAGACTTATCGATGTAATATTACTTGGGGTGAATCTCGTAGCACAGATGACAGTGATGGCGATATTATTGATATTAATAATAAACGGCCAAACATTGATGAAATTAAGATTGCTATAAATCAATTTATAGGTAAGATTGAGCAAATACCACCGATCTATTCAGCAGTGAAAATCAATGGTCAGCGTGCCTATGATTTAGCGAGAAAAAAGAAACATGTAAATATCAAATCAAGAACCGTACAGATCAATAGTTTTGTACTTACAAAAGCAAGTAAACAGGTGGCTACATTTGAAATCAATTGTGAAAAAGGTACTTATATACGATCTTTAGCTCGTGATTTAGCTAAGACTTTAGGTACAGTTGGATATGTATCAGAATTAAGAAGGACTATTTGTGGTTCGTTTAATGAATTGAACGCAATTTCTCTGGATATGCTAAAAAATTTTGATTACAAATTAGGATTTGACAATTTAGTGCTTCCAGTTGAGACTGTTCTAAATAATGTTCCTTCTTTGGTATTGACAGCAGATGAAGCTCATCGTTTAAAAAATGGACAATCTATACCAATATCAAAACTTATGGAACGAAATCCTGGTATGTATTTATTTCTAACTGGTACCACTGTGCAAACCCTATTCGAGAACAGGTTAATAGCGCTGGCTCGTATTGATGACGTGGAATTATATCCAGTACGTGTATTGAATCTTTGAATAACGGAGTGATTAATGTCGATCAGCGCTGAACGTAAACAAGAACTTATTAAAGAATATGCTATTACAGAAACTGATACTGGATCACCTGAAGTCCAAATAGCAATTTTGTCAGAACGTATTCATAATTTAACCAGCCATTTTAAAGAACATAAAAAAGATTATCATTCACGTCGTGGTTTGTTAATTATGGTTGGTCATCGACGACGTTTACTAGATTATCTAAAGGCAAAGAATATTTCCAATTACAAGCAACTGATTACTCGTCTTGGTTTGAGAAAGTAAATTTTGCTAGACATACTCTATAGACAAAATTGTTTCATAGCTCGTGAAATTCGTTCGAGTTATGCGCACTTATATCAGCACAATTTATCAACAGCCGTATTCACTAGGTTATCTGTTTTATAAAACGGATAACCTAGTGAATTTAAATGCTATCATAAATAAGGAAATACTACATGTCTATGTTTAATTATTTTCGCAAAGAACTAATTTGGGGTAATCGCCAGCTAATTTTAGAAACTGGCAAGATAGCCAGACAAGCAGATGGTGCTGTTTTAGCTACATACGGAGAAACCAAGGTGCTGTGTACTGTTGTTGGAGCCAAGTTGTCAAATCCAAATAACGATTTTTTCCCATTAACAGTAAATTATCAAGAAAAAACATTTGCCACTGGTAAAATTCCTGGAGGATTCTTTAAAAGAGAAGGTCGTCCTAGTGAAAAAGAAATTTTAGTATCACGAATGATCGATCGGCCAATACGTCCATTATTTGCCGACGGTTTCTACAATGAGACTCAAGTAATCTGCACAGTGTTATCAAACGATCTAGAAAATGATCCTAGTATCGTTGCTATAATCGGAGCATCAGCAGCCTTAACTATATCAGGTATTCCATTCATTGGTCCAATTGGTGCTGCTTGCATAGGTTATATCGATGGACAATATTTACTTAACCCTACTTATGAACAACTTACTCAATCATCATTAGAAATGATAGTAGCCGGAACAACCAAGGGTGTGTTAATGGTAGAATCTGAAGCTAAAGAACTATCAGAAGAAGTCATGCTTGGCGCAGTCACTTTTGGTCACAATAGCTTTCAGCAAATTATAAAGACAATTATCGAATTAGCTGAACTTTGTGCTAAAGATCCTTGGACTCTAAATTCATTAATATCAGAAAGAGCTTTAGTTAATGAAAAACTAATAGCAGGTGGAATCTCTACTATTATAGAAGATGCTTATAATATATCTAATAAGCAAGATCGTCACACTAAGATTGACAATGCTAAAGCCATGGCAATTGAAATATTAAGTGATAATACTGATGAGTTAGCAATTTTATCTAGAGTATTCAGTGATCTAGAATTTAATATTATGCGCAATAAAATTTTTAATACAGGCATTCGTATAGATGGTCGTGATACCAAAACAGTACGTCCAATCAGCATCGATGTTGGTATTTTACCGCGAACACACGGATCGGCTTTATTTACTCGTGGAGAAACTCAAGCATTAGTAGTTACCACCCTTGGTACAGGTCAAGATGAACAAATAATTGATGCACTAGAGGGTGAATATCGAGAGTGTTTTATGTTACATTACAACTTTCCACCATATTCAGTTGGTGAAATTAAATATATTGGCTCACCAAATCGTCGTGAAATAGGTCATGGTAAATTGGCTTGGAGAGCAATTCATCCGATTTTACCAACAAAAGAGGTTTTCCCATATACAGTACGTGTTGTATCTGAAATTACAGAATCCAATGGTTCTTCTTCAATGGCAACTGTGTGCGGATCTTCATTATCTCTAATGGATGCTGGTGTCCCATTATCACGTCCAGTAGCTGGTATCGCTATGGGTCTAATAAAGAAAAACGATAATTTTATTGTATTAACAGACATAATTGGGGATGAAGATCATTTGGGAGATATGGATTTCAAAGTAGCCGGTACAGAAGTTGGTATTACAGCCTTACAGATGGACATCAAAATTACTTCAATTACAGAAGAAATTATGAAAACTTCTCTCAATCAAGCAAAGATCGGTCGTTTACATATTTTAAAAGAAATGACTAAAGTATTAAAACATTCTCGAGAAACTATAAGCAAAAATGCGCCGAGTATTGTAACTTTCTCGATTCCAAAAGAAAAGATTCGTGAAATAATTGGTACTGGAGGTAAGGTAATTCGCGAGATCTGTGAACAGACTGGAGCTAAAATTGACATTGAAGATGATGGAACTATCAAAGTAGCTTCTATAAATTCCAACGCAGGTCAGCGTGCTATGGATTGGATAAAAAATATCGTTGCAGAACCAAAAATTGGATGTATTTACAATGGAAAAGTAGTTAAAGTTGCTGATTTTGGTGCTTTCGTAAATTTTTTAGGATCAACTGATGGTTTAATTCATATATCCGAATTAGCATCAAAACGAATAGGAAAGGTGACCGATATTGTAAATGTTGGAGATTCTATCAAAGTAAAAATCATTGGATTTGACGATCGTGGCAGAGTAAAATTATCGTTAAAACAAGTTAATCAAGATACTGGTGAAGATTTAATAAATTAATATATGGAGCGATTTTGCAAATCCAAAACATGTATTTTCTATCAAGCTAAATATGTTTTTATTTATTAAAAATTTACTGATATTTAAGAAAAATATAATTAGATATAGGTAAATTTTTACAAATTGCTTTTTAAATTCGCGAGTAGTCACAATAGAATTGGTGTCATTGTGAACAAATTGAATTCTTTAATAATTTCTGGTCGCGAAGTTCTACCTTTAGTAGAAGGTGGTAAAGGTATTGCTATTTCAACAGGAGAAAGTTCTGCAGCCTGGACTAATGCTGGTGCTGTAGGAACTTTTTCTGGCGTTAATGCTGATTATTATGATGAAAATGGCAAATTTATACCTATTATTTATCGTGGCAAAACTCGGAATGAACGACATGATGAATTAATAAGTTACGCAATTCGTGGTGGTATTTCTCAAGCTAGAATTGCACATGACAAATCAGATGGATATGGATGTATTCATATGAATGTGCTGTGGGAAATGGGTGGTGCTGAACACATCTTACGTGGTGTATTAGATGGCGCTAGGGGCCTGATCCATGGAGTAACTTGTGGTGCTGGTATGCCATATAAACTGGCTGAAATTGTCACATCTTATGGAGTATATTATTATCCGATCATTTCTTCAGCACGTGCCCTAAGTGCTTTATGGAGACGTACTTATCACAAATTCTCAGAGTGGTTAGGTGCAGTTGTTTATGAAGATCCTTGGTTAGCTGGAGGTCATAATGGTTTATCTAACTCAGAGAATCCAAAACAACCACAACCGCCATTACCACGAGTGCTTGAATTACGCGCAACAATGCGACAACTCGGAATTCCTGAAATACCTATTTTTATGGCAGGAGGTGTTTGGTATTTAAGAGATTGGACTGATTTTTTAGATAATACCGATGTTGGTCCACTAGCTTTCCAATTTGGTACACGTTCTTTATTAACTCAAGAAAGTTCAATTTTAAATTCTTGGAAAAGCCGTCTATTTAACCTAAAACCAAAAGACGTATTGTTACATAATTTTAGTCCAACTGGTTTTTATTCATCATCAATTAAAAATAATTTCATAAACGAATTATGCGAACGAATAGATCATCAAGTTTCTTATTCAAAAGAGATGATTGGGGATTACACATCAGAATTGTCAATTGGATCAACTATAGTTTATGTAAAACCTAACGATCTAATAAATATTGATATATGGATTACACATGGATTTAATAAACCTTTACGAACTCCAGATTCAACATTGATTTTTGTAACACCTGAACGCGCTAAAATGATTTATCGTGATCAAACAAATTGTGTTGGATGTCTATCAGCATGTAAATTTTCAGGTTGGACACAAACTAAATCAAAGATCAAAACTAAAAAAGCCGATCCGAGAAGCTTCTGTATTCAAAAAACACTCCAAAGTATCGCTCATGGTGGTGATACAGATAACGAACTAATGTTTGCAGGACATAGCGCTCATCTATTTTCTAGTGATCCGTTCTATGCTAACGGATTTATTCCAACAGTACGCCAATTGGTCGATCGCATACAAACTGGAGATTAATATCTTTATTTGTAGTTAATTTTTTGTTCTTTATGAACAAAAAATAGATGATATTTAGGATTAAATAAGTGTTAATTTAATTTTGTTCAGATATCTGACAATCAAACTAATCTTTCATTATTATTGCTGGATATCATCATTATGTAATTCAGTAACTTTAATCTGTTCGACGATAGCTTCCTGATCCAGTTTAGATATATTAATTGCTTTCTCAACAAGTACAGTTATTCTAGTTTCGTTTACTTCAACAAATCCATCAGTAACTGAAATACGTTCTTCCACCTTACCGTCATTGTAAATATCAATAATACCATGACGTATCGTAGTAATCATTGGTGCGTGTTGTGAAAGTACACCAAAATCGCCTTCTGATCCAGGAATCACTACCATATCGACCATTTCGGAAATCAATATACTTTCAAGAGAAACTATCTCAAATTCAATCTTTTCAATTACCATACTTGATTTAATCTCAAATTAAGCTGCAGTTTTTTTAGCTTTTTCAACAACTTCATCAATAGTACCAACCATATAGAATGCAGATTCAGGTATATGATCATAATCACCATTGATAATCCCCCTAAAACCATTAATAGTATCTTCTAGAGATACTAATTTACCTGGACTACCGGTGAACACTTCTGCTACATGAAATGGTTGTGATAAAAAGCGTTGAATCTTACGAGCACGTGCAACTACCAATTTATCTTCCTCAGATAATTCATCCATACCCAAAATAGCAATGATATCTTGTAGCGATTTATAAGTTTGTAAAATACGCTGCACCTCACGTGCAACTTGATAATGATTTTCTCCAACAATCACAGGATCCAAAATACGCGATGTAGAATCAAGTGGATCAACAGCTGGATAAATTCCTAACTCAGCAATAGCGCGACTCAGTACTGTAGTAGCATCAAGATGAACAAAAGATGTTGCTGGAGCAGGATCAGTTAAATCATCAGCTGGCACATAAATTGCTTGAACAGAAGTAATTGATCCTTTATTAGTTGAGGTAATGCGCTCTTGCATGACACCCATTTCGGTAGACAGCGTTGGTTGGTAACCTACGGCCGATGGAATACGACCAAGCATTGCTGAAATTTCAGAACCAGCTTGAGTAAAACGAAAAATGTTGTCAATAAAAAATAATACATCTTGGCCTTCTTCATCTCGAAAATATTCAGACAATGTCAATCCTGATAAAGCAACACGAGAACGTGCGCCAGGTGGCTCATTCATTTGACCATAAACCAGCGCCACTTTAGAACCTGGCCCATCTAGTTTGATTACTCCAGACTCAATCATTTCATAATAAAGATCATTACCTTCTCTTGTACGCTCGCCAACACCAGCAAACACTGAAAATCCGCCGTGTGCTTTTGCAACATTATTAATTAATTCCATTATTAACACTGTTTTTCCGACACCTGCACCGCCGAACAAACCTATTTTACCTCCCTTAACATATGGCGCTAATAAATCTATAACCTTAATGCCACTAACTAAAATTTCTGTTTCAGTTGATTGCGAAATAAAATCTGGAGCTTTTTGGTGTATCGGCATTTTCTTTTTAGAACAGATTGGGCCACGTTCATCAACAGGCTCACCAATTACATTAATTATACGACCCAAGGTTTCAGGACCTACAGGTACAGAAATTGGAACCCCAGTATCAATTACAGTCTGACCTCTAGTCAAACCGTCTGTCGAATCCATAGCAATGGTACGAACTTCGTTTTCTCCGAGATGTTGTGCTACCTCAAGCACAAGAGTCCTCCCATTATTCTCGACATGAAGAGCTGAAAGCATAAATGGAGAAATAACATCAAATCGCACATCTACAACAGCACCCATTACCTGAGTGATAATACCGACATTATTTTTTGTCATGTTACGTGTAGCTCCTAAAACAAAATCATCACAGAGCTTCAGCACCTGAAATGATTTCTGTAAGTTCTGTAGTAATTTTTGCTTGACGTGAACAATTATAGCGAATTGTTAAAGTATCTATCATTTCATCGGCATTTCTGGTTGCATTATCCATTGCCATCATTCTAGCTCTCTGCTCGGCAGCATTACTTTCAAGAATAATACGAAATATCTGAATTGTAACGTTGCGCTGTAATAGCTTATCTAAAATAGCCTCTCCAGATGGCTCATATTCATAAACTGCTACAGAATCATTTCTAAAATCTTCTGAAAATTCTGTTACAAAAAATGGGATTAATTGATATTGAATAACTTCCTGGGATAGCGCTGATTTAAAGTGATTATAAATGATTGTGCATACATCAAATTCACCACCTTCGAACATTTGTATAATTTTTTCACCAACTCTATTAACATTATCAATATTCACACTTTGATATTCAATTTTATCAAAAATTTCAACAAATGATTTTTGAAAATCGCGTTTCAACTGATCACGCCCTTTATTCCCAATAAACATTAATTTGATAATCTTACCGGAACTTTGCAAATTATTCACTAACTCTCGCACAGAATTAACTACTGATCCGTTAAAGCCACCACATAAACCACGATCAGAGGTAATAACAATAATCAAATGAACAAGATTTTTACCAGTACCTACAATCAATCTCGAAGAATCACTATAATCTCTAATCAATCGCACAAGTATTCGTTCCATGCATACAACATACTGCTTTATTTGATCGACAGCAACTTGAGCACGGCGCAACTTAGATACTGCAACCATTTTCATAGCCATAGTTATCTTGCGTGTTGATTTAACACTAATAATTCTTACTCTAAGATCTTTAAGATTGGACATTATTTAAGTCTTATTATTGTGCTTAAACGAAAGTCTTAGAAAAAGTATCAAGGAAATCCACAAGCTTTTTTTCTGTAGTTGTTGTAATTTGATTATCTCTTATAATATCTTGCAAAATTTCTGGGTAATTTACTCGTAATTCTTCAAGAACGGACGATTCAAAACGAGCTACATCAACAATAGCCAATTTATCAAGATAACCATGCACTCCTGTATAAATAGAAACTACCTCTTCTTCAATAGGCATAGGAGTGTTTTGTGGTTGCTTTAGAAGTTCTGTAAGACGCGCACCACGATTTAATAAATTCTGGGTGGTTGGATCAAGATCAGATGCAAATTGAGCAAAATTAGCCATTTCTCGATATTGAGCAAGTTCTAGCTTAATCGAACCTGAAACCTGTTTCATAGCTTTTATTTGAGCTGCAGACCCAACACGTGAGACCGATAAACCAACATTCACAGCAGGACGAATACCTTTGTAAAATAATTCAGTCTCTAGAAATATTTGACCATCAGTAATCGAAATAACATTAGTAGGAATGTATGCTGAGACATCATTAGCCTGAGTTTCAACCACAGGTAGTGCAGTCAAAGAGCCAGACCCAGCAGCATCACTCATCTTAGCCGCACGTTCAAGTAAACGAGAATGCAAGTAAAATACATCTCCTGGATAAGCTTCACGTCCAGGAGGACGACGTAGTAACAATGACATTTGACGATATGATACAGCTTGTTTTGAAAGATCATCGTAGATTATTAAAGCGTGCATACTATTATCGCGAAAATATTCACCCATAGCACAACCAGAGTATGGCGCTAAGTATTGCAGAGGAGCGGGTTCTGAAGCAGTAGCTGCAACTATAATAGAATAATCCATAGAGCCATTATCGGTTAAATTTTTAACAAGTCGTGCTACTGTCGAACGTTTTTGACCAATTGCAACATAGATACAATAAAGTTTTTGTGTTTCATCATCGCTTTGATTAAAGCGTTTTTGATTAAGAATAATGTCGATTAAAATAGCCGTTTTCCCAGTCTGACGATCACCAATCACTAATTCACGTTGACCACGACCAATAGGAATTAAAGCATCGATCACCTTGATACCAGTAGACATAGGTTCGTGAACAGATTTTCGTTGAATAATGCCAGGAGCTTTAACATCAACTCGCGAAAATTTTTCTGCAACTATCGGGCCTTTACCATCGATTGGATTACCAAGCGCATCTACAACCCGACCAAGCAATCCTTTACCAACAGGAACCTCAACAATAGTACCAGTTCGCTTTACAGTATCGCCCTCCTTGATAATACGATCATCGCCAAAAATTACCACACCAACATTGTCAGATTCGAGATTCAATGCCATACCCTTGATTCCACAAGGGAATTCCACCATCTCTCCTGCTTGAATTTTATCCAAGCCATAAACTCTTGCAATTCCATCACCAACAGAAATAACTTCTCCAATTTCAGCAACTTCTATTTCAGTACCAAAATTTTCAATTTGCTTTTTGAGTGCAGAAGAAATTTCCGCAACGCGGATCTTCATCACCTGATACCTTTCATAGCAAGTTGTAACCGCTGCAACTTGGTTTTAAGCGAACCGTCTACTATTAGCGATCCAAATTTGATAATAATACCCCCTAATAAGCAAGGATCAATAACAACATTTAAAATAATATTGCCATCAATAATCTTACTTATTGCTGATCTGATATCTACAACCTGCTTTTCCGTAAGTAACGTAACAGATGTAATCATGATATTCACATCTCCATTTTTAGTAGCGATTCTTGTCAAATAAAAAGAGATTATACTATCAACTGCGAATAGACGACGATTCTTCGATGTTAATTCAAGAAAATTCTTAGTAAGAGAACAAAATTCAACAATCTCAGACAAGAAAACTATTATTTTTTGTTGTTCAATTCGTCTAGATATTGGATTTTTAAATAACCGATTAAGACTAAAGTTTTCAGTTATCAATTTCTTTAGCATTGTTAGATCTTTAGCAACAACATCAAGACAAGATTGCTGCTCAGCCAACTCAAACAATGCTAAAGAATATCGTTCAGCAATTAAATTTATAGTCTCAGACACCACTTTATATAATCTCCGTCTCATCACATCAATGAATTACATTAATAAGAAATTACCTAAATAAATAATATCAAATTAAAGAAATTTTCACTACTAGATCAAAAAATTATTAGTTAATTGAAATGTAGATTCAATAATTTATAAGTTAATTCCATAATAAAAACTTATAAGTATCAAACAAATGAATAAGGATCGACATCGATCTGAATAAGCACTCCATTTAAAGGACAAATCTTGGAGATCCATTGACGAACAACATCTTGTATTTTAATAGTGTTTGATGCTTTTACCAAAAGACGCATTCGATGTCTATCATTTACCATAGCAAGAGGTGCTAAAACTGGCCCTAAAACACAAATATTCTCACACTTAGGGGCTAAGTGAAACAATTGAATAGCAATATGTTCAACGTCAACAAGATTATATCCAGAGATAATTAACGCCACTAACTTACCAAATGGTGGCATATTAGAAATTCGACGGTCTTCAGCTTCAACATGATAAAATTGCTCTTTATTGCCAGAAATCAGAGCTTGCATCACCTTGCTTTCAGGTTGATATGTTTGTAACAAAACGCGACCTTTGTGAGTTTCTCGCCCTGAACGACCAGACACTTGCGATAGCAATTGAAAAGTTCGCTCAGTTGCCCGTAGATCGCCACCAACCATCCCCTGATCAGCGTCAATCACACCTACTAACGTCAATAGTGGAAAATGATGCCCTTTTGCCATTACTTGAGTTCCAATTAACAGATCAATCTCATAGCGCTCCATATCAACGATCAATTCTCTGACCGCACGAATATTATTTGGCGTGTCACTGGTCATAATTCTAGTTCGAGCAAATGGAAATTTAACTGCAACATCTTCAACTAAACGTTCAACGCCAGGCCCACAAGCAACAAAACTATTTTCATCATTACATTGATTACAAGTTGTGGGTTTAAACATTAAATAACCACAATGGTGACATTGTAATTTTCCTATTTGCCTATGATCTACTAAACAAGCTGTACATCGTGGACATTTTAAACGAAAACCACATTTACGACAAAGCGTTAATGGCGCATATCCTCGGCGATTAAGAAACAACATTGCCTGTTCTCTATTTGATAGAGCATCTTCGATTGCCGTTACTAGTGGTGGTGACAACCAAGATTGACGTGACAATGTATAAAGACGCATATCAATTATATCAAGATTTGGCATACTAGCGTCACCATAGCGATTAGATAAACATACTTTTCCATACCGACCATTCTTAACGTTTATTTGAGTCTCAAGTGATGGTGTAGCTGAAGCTAAAATAATTGGGATTTTCCCAAGAAAAGCTCTTGCTACAGCCATGTCTCGAGCATGATATATAACATTATTATGATAAAGATCAGCTTCTTGCTTAAATGAAGCATCATGCTCTTCATCAACAATAATTAAACCAAGATCTGGATAAGGAAGATATAATGCAGAACGTGCGCCTACTATTACTCTTGCACTACCATTTGCAACAGCGTGCCAATAATCACGACGTAGAGTTAAGCTTAATTCCGAATGCCATTCGATTGGTAACGCGCCGAAGCGACGTTCAAATCGCGATAACCATTGTAAAGACATGGAAATTTCAGGTAATAAAACTAAAATCTGATGTCCTTGTTTAAGTACTTCAGCAATTGCCTCAAAATATACTTCAGTTTTACCAGATCCAGTTACTCCCTCAAGTAAATTGACAGAAAATTCATTGACTAATTTACAACACAATTTACTTGCTACAATCATTTGATCGTTAGATAATGGAAAACCAGCATGTTGCCAGTTAGGAAATGCATTTACAATTCTTCGTGAAACAACAACACGATTTATCGCGCCTGCCTTAACCAATCCTCTAATCACAGATGCACTAACATTAGACTGACGAATCAGTTCAGTCATTAGTAGTGGCTTGATAGCAACATTTAACACTCTACGTCGTGCTTCTGTAATTTTAATGTTTATTGGTGTAGGAACTGCTGTAACTAGAGCAATTTGATCAAGCGGCATAGGTTTAAAGACAATCGATGTATTCATCACCATTTTTAGAACGCTACCTGGCGACGAAATTGTATAAGTAGCAACCCAATCGACTAATTGACGCGACACTAAAGGAAGCGGTAAAAGATCCAAGCGTCGACTTATAAACCGATGTTTATCAAAATTGCCATTAGCAATGCCCCAAACAACGCCATAAATATGACGATTCTTTAAAGGCACTTCTACAATATCACCTGCTTGTAATTGTTGATTTGGACCTACGGAATAATCATAAGTTCCGGTTATAGGTAATGGTAATAGCACTCTGACTAAATCACCAGACAAAAATACATCAGAAGATTGATTTTGAAAATCATCAGTAGTAATTGACATTTAAATTAATATATTAGCAGAGCTACTTATTATAGCCTTTCGCAAAAAAAAAGATTATGATCTGCATTGTCTCCGAATAAGATATTAATGTTATTAACGGATAAATTTTGTAATTGTTCAGTAAGACTATTTATGTAAATAAGTAATTTTGAAAACCAATCTTTCAAATAGAGTAAGTTAAAAATGAACAATATAATTCATAGAAATTGAATATTGAAATTAACTTAAATAAGCAATTGAATTACAATAAACAACTACATCTTATTTATATTGTTAGTAATTAAAAACATTTTAAAACAAATAACAACATTTTGCATTTTTGATTTATTCAAATTAAAAACCATAGTTCATATTATTGCGCATATGTGATAGATTAAATTTAAAAATTTGGCTATTTATACATTGTTAAACTTCTTTTTTATAGATTAAAATTATTTTGACGACAGAAAAATTGATATTTACACTAAACGATCCCAAATTAAAGATAACTGTAACTGCTTGGAGTAATTGGCTTATAAATGAGCGACGCGCTTCAACACATACAATCGATGGTTATAGTCGTGATTTATTCACATTTTTTATATTTCTTTCAGAACATCTAGGGAAAGAACTTCGTCTTACCGATCTTTCAATTCTTAAACCATCTGATTTTCGTAGCTTTTTAGTTCATCGACTAACAATAGGATTAGGACGAACTTCAATAAGACGTACAATTTCGTCATTACGTAGTTTCTTTAAATACCTTGATCACAATCAATTACTTCACAATCATGCATTGAATGCAATACGATCACCAAAACCATCTCATACATTACCAAAAACATTAACAACCAAAGAAGCTATAAATACACTGTGTGAAATAGCAACTCTACAAAATAAACCTTGGATGGCAGCTCGTGATACTGCAATTTTTACACTACTTTATGGCTGTGGTTTGCGACTTGGTGAAGCATTAGCGCTTAATCGTAATAACAAACCGACTGGTGAAATAATGACGATCACTGGAAAGGGCCAAAAACAACGCTTAGTTCCGCTATTGCAAGAGGTTGTGAAAGCCATCGACTTTTATATTGAACAATGTCCATATAAAGGATTATCGTCTGATCCTTTATTTGTAGGTGCGCGTGGGAAACGACTAAATCCTGGAGTTGTTCAACGTCAAATGCGCCACCTTAGAGCTTTACTCGGATTACCAGAAACAATTACACCACATGCTCTTCGTCACAGCTTTGCTACACATCTATTATCAAATGGTGGTGATTTACGAACAATACAAGAACTATTAGGCCACGCATCTCTATCAACTACACAACGCTATACTGAAATTGATTCAGAAAAAATTACTGCTATATATCGCGATGCACATCCACGTGCATTAATGCCCAACAATGATCACAAAATAGAAAATATCTAATATCAATAGTTGTGTTAGCAATACATCGCCATTACGATTATTAGAGATATTAATGTTAATATAGTTATTCACAATAATAAACTTTACTAATGTTTTTAATTTAAATCGCCTCTCTATGCTAATAATGTATTATGACAAGTCAACTATTATTACTTAAAGGCTAATAATAGTATATCGCAATTACATGAATGAAGTTTTATCGTAAATAAATCTATACAGTACATACAAAAAGTAATAGTTAAAAACTAATAATTTTTTTAAAAGCTAGGTTTTGAAAATAATAAAGATTCAACTAAATTCACCACATTCTGAATTTATGTAGCATTATTTATTAGTAAGGATCATTTTTATGAGATTTACCAGAGTGTCTTTTGTTGCTGCTGATAATGACGTTTCTCAACAAGCTTTAAAACGTTTGCGCCAGCGTTATGGTGTAGTTAATCAGGAAGATGCTGATTCTATCATAGTTCTAGGTGGTGATGGTTTTATGTTAGAAACATTACATGATCATATTTATAATCATATTCCTGTTTATGGTATGAATCGCGGCACAATAGGCTTTTTGCTCAATGTATATACTGAAGATAATCTCATGGAGCGTTTGGAACGTGCAGAGATTGTTCGATTACATCCTTTAATCATGAATGCAATAACTGTAGACGGACAATCTCATGAAGCATTGGCTATAAATGAAGTTTCTTTACTTCGAGAAACACGCCAAGCCGCCAAAATAAGAATTCATGTCAATGATAAAGTTCGTCTTGAAAAACTAATATGTGACGGTGTACTATTATCGACTCCAGTAGGTAGCACAGCATATAATCTTTCGGCTCACGGTCCTATCATTCCAATGGGCGCTAAAATACTTGCACTAACTTCAATTTCAGCCTTTCGGCCTAGACGTTGGCGAGGCGCTTTGCTATCACACAAAGCAAAGGTGTTATTTGAAATTCTAGAAAGTGAAAAACGTTGCGTTAAAGCAATAGCCGACTACATGGAAGTACGTAATGTTGTTAAAGTAAAGGTTTACGAAGATTGTAGTACATACTTTGATTTGCTATTTGATCCAGAGCGTAATCTCGAAGAACGAATTCTTACAGAACAATTCATTCAGTAATTCAATTTTATTTAATACAATGTAACTTGAGTCACATACTGACAATTTTCTACAATTTAAATAAAAAATTTTTTTAGCAAGATGATTTACTAGTGTTTTTTGAATTATTAAACAAATATAATCAATAATATTTATTAATTTACGTATGGGTTATGACGTTTTCGTAATGCAAGACGAATTGGAATACCAGCAAAATCAAATTCCTTACGTAGATCGTTAATAAGATATCGATTATATGATTCTGGAATTTCTTCAGCACGTTGTGTAAATATCGAAAACGTTGGTGGTCTTATTCGTACCTGAGTTATATAACGTAAATGAATTCGACGCCCACTTTTAATGACTGGTGGTGGATGACGGTCTATAACATCGCTAAGCCATCGATTAAGATATCCAGTCGATATGCGCTTGTTCCACGTTTTATATATACACATTATCGCATTCATTAAACGGTCAAGACCTTCTCCAAACAAAGCAGAGATCGTGATTATTGGAACACCACGCACTTGTGGCAAAGATATAGATAATCGATCCTTTAAATGTTGCATAACTTCGTTGCAATTTTCGATTATATCCCATTTATTAACGGCTATTACCAAAGCTCGACCCTCATCAATAACCATACGTGCAATAGTTAAATCTTGTTTATCTAAAATAGTTTTAGCATCTATAACTAATACGACTACATGTGCCATATGAATAGTTTTAATAGTACTCAACACGGAAAGATGTTCTATCGAATCTGAAATATTTGCACTTCGACGCAAACCAGCAGTATCAACCAAAAGAATCGGATGATCTTTATATTTCCATTCGTTTACAATTGAATCACGAGTCAATCCAGATTCAGGACCAGTTATCATGCGATCTTCGTTCAATAAGCGATTGGTAATAGTTGATTTACCAACATTAGGTCGACCAACTACGACCATTTTAATGAGCTCAATTTTCTTTAGTTCATTAACTTCGTTGTTATCTTCATTTTCCTTGCAAGTTTCAACTTTCATCATTTCAAATGCATCGTGTTTAATAGCAAATGGTATTAAGGCATTATAAAGATCATCAATCCCCTGTCCATGTTCAGCAGAAAAGGGTATTGGTTCACCAAACCCAAAACTATAAGATTCATAAAATCCATGTGCAATTTTTTTGTTTTCACATTTATTGGCCACTACAACTACAGGAGTTAAGCTTTTACGTAACTGATTGGCAAAAAAAACGTCGAACGGTGTTATTCCGTTTCTAGCATCAATTAAAAATAAAATAACATCAGCTTCACTAATAGCATGTTTCGTTTGTTCACTCATTCTACCTTCGATAGAATCATCGATAATGTCAGTTAAACCTGCTGTGTCAATTAAAGTGAAAATAATATTAAAAAGCTTACAGTGTCCTTCATGACGATCACGAGTTACTCCTGGTCGATCATGAACGATCGCTAAACGACTATTTGTTAGACGATTAAACAATGTTGACTTTCCTACATTAGGACACCCAACGATAGCTACTTTCAAACTCATTAAGTAGCAAACCTTTCTCGATAAATAATAAGAAAACGATATACTGTTCGCATTCTTAACAAAACATGATTATAAAAAATGACTTACAGAAAACCGCATGTGATTTTACTTAGCTTATTTATTTAAATCTATAAAAGCAAAACTTAGCGATAAGCAATCAACTCGCCGTTTTTGGTCATAAACAAAAGCGTTTCATTAGCAATGATTGGAGCAATAGTAACACCAGTTGGCAATTCTTTTTGTTCTAAAACTTCCCCTGTATATGGTGATAAAAAAACAACATTTCCAGACGAAGAAACAGTTATTAATTTATTAGATGCTAACAAGGGGCCAGACCAAGCTAAATGAGGTTTTTTTTCTGAAAAATTTAGATTTTTAATCCAATGCACCTGTCCGGTATCAGCTTCAAAACAAATAAGTTCGGAATTCTTATTGATCAAATAAACATAATTATCAGCAACCCATGGCGTCTGCATTGATCCGACGTTCTTCTCCCAAATTCGCCGCCCAGTATGCAAATCTATAGCCATGAAAACATCACTATTGTTAATAACAAATACGCGATCATTATCAATAATTGGCAATCCGCGGATATCAGTTAATGCAGTGGCTTGATTAGTGCCTTTTAAGACAGAAATAATTTCATTCCATTTTACTGAACCATTTTCTAAGTTTAATGCAAGTACTTCACCTGATTTATAAGAAACAACCACAAAATCTTCGTAAACAGCCGGACTATTTCCTCCAATTATTGATGTCATTTCATCAATACCAACGTGACGCCATAATTCATGCCCATCATCAGATGATAGACATAGGGTTAAATTATCAACAGTCATCAATAGAACACGTCCAGCAATAACTGTTGGTGCACCACGAACTGGAGACACAAGAGATCGACGCCACAGAATATTTCCATCAACGCTATTTATCGCTAGAAGTTCAGCAAATTGACTAGTAATAAACAATTTGTCATTATCGAATGCAATGCCACCGCCATAACTACCATCATTAATATCTTTTCTTGTCAGATCAGTTTCCCACAAAAGCTTCCCGTTTTTAAGATCGTAAGCTGATGCCACAGACTCAGAATCCATCGCAAAAACTTTACCTTTAGCAACAACAGGCTGAGTCAAAAAAACATGTTTCTTACTAGCGCCAGCACCGATGTTAGCGCTCCAAACACGTTGTAAATTATCTCGTATCGATAGATGAGACATTGTATGTGATGGAAAACCTCCAACTTGTGGCCATTCGTCAACATTTTTCGGAGGTGGTAAGACAATAGATGCTTCCTTCTCAACATCAACCTTCAAAGGTTCTTGTTGTATAAGAATATCAATTCGTTCTCCATGTAAAGGTGTTGGGGGATTATCTCCATACCAACTATTCTCAGAGCAAGAAACAAGAAATCCGCATAAAATAAGAATATAAGCAAGACGATACATTATAAGATCATCCTTAGCCTTTGGCTTCATCAGCAACAGGCGATAAAATTGTCAACACTTCAGTAGCACGATCGCGAATACCAGACGGAGTTTTTGAATCTTCAGCAAGCTGTTTATAAAGCTCAATAGCACGCTGGGTATTGCCATTCTTTTTAGCAATTATTGCCAGAATCTCAATTGCTGAAAACCTCCAAGGATTAGAAATAGTATTAAGTGGTGTAATTCGTTTCTCGATTACGATAGAATCATCTATATCTAACTTTAGTAGCGTCATTTTTATAGTAGCAAGGTCACGATACAATGCATGTATAGACGAACTGGCAATTCGGTCATATATAACAGCAGCAGCATCAATATCGCCACGATCAGCTAATAACTCAGCACGACGCATATTAGCCATTAAAGCAAATCCTGTGTAGCCATCATTGGCTAATTTATCAAGAACAATCAACCCTTCATCAGTTTTATCTTTATTTATTAACTCATTGGCAATAGCAAATTTAGTAGACTCTCTCTGAGACTGGAACTTTCGCCACTCCTGCCAACCTTGATAACCGAAAACAACAAAAATAACAACTACTACTGCGATAATAATATATTTACTATAATGTTTCCATAGTCGATGGTATTGATCAAGGCGTAGTTCTTCATCTACCTCTTGAATTAGAAAATTATTTTGATCGTCATTAGCGCCCACTATCTATAATCTCCACAATATTGTATATATCAACAATTTTAATGAGTTCATATTGAATATGTTTTTATCATATTACATAAAATAATAACAATAGAACCGATCCATTAGCATTATAGCAGTCAAAGATTAGATTATCTTTTTCAGAATTTACCACTAACATATATGAATCTTAAACTAGTATATCATCAATGTACATTGATGATATACGTCATTCAACATAAAATCTTTCTGTATCTTTAACCATCTTCAAAATGAAAAAGAAAACTAAGACTAATCAAATTAATAATCACAGCTGGAAACCAAGCGACCATAACCACTGGTATGATAGTTGATTCACCTAATGCATAAACTAACTTCGATAATAAATAAAAAATCAATCCAAAAATTATACAAGTAATCAACCTAATAAATAAACCACCAGATCCAAGATCTGGTTTCAAAGAAAAAACAGAAGCAAATAATGCCATACCAATCAGTAACAGTGGTGAAGATAATAAATTTTGAAAATAAATATTTTGTCGGTGTGCCGAAAATCCAGAGTTTTCAAAAAAATTAATAATTCCAGGAAATTCCCATAAAGAAATAGTATCTAAAGAAGAAAAAATATTATGAATATTTTTAAAAGTAAGCTTCGTTGTTAAATCATAAGTATGAATCTTTTCTACAGCGCTACCTGGTTTCAAAAAACATACATTTGTCAAATGAAAAATACCATTATCAAGACTCCCAGATTTAGCTTCTATATCATATTTAAAATTTCCATTTGGATCTAATACATAAACACTGATTTCTTTTAGATTAAGACTACCATCTACTTTATTAAGATCTTCTTTACACACATCATTAATATGTATAACTACTTGTTCATAATCGTGATTTTCACGCAACCATATGCCATTTTTATCAAAAAAAGCTCCTGTTTTTATATTATGTAGTTGCAACTGATCTTGCAATTTCTCATAGAATTTATAGAATTTCGTTGCTAATGGATTAAATGCCGTTATATTTATAATACCGATTGTAATAACAGTAATTATTATAGGTGTTAAAATCTCCCACACAGAAACGCCTATTGTACGAATTATTATTAGTTCATTATTGCGATTCATTTTCCAGAATAACATTATAGTACCTATCATTACTGCAAATGGTAAAATCACTTGTACTATCTGTGGTAACTTAAACAACGCCATTTCAAGAATAGTTAAAAACTTAATATCAGTACGATGATTAGTTCGATGTATTAATTCAATAATATCAAACATAAAGATCATGCCAATAATTACACCAACTACCAAGAAAATCGTCATGAAACAATAACGACTAATATAAAAACTAATATTTGAATAGAGTTTCATAAATTTTCTTTACTTTTTTGTTACAAATTGTAACTTTTTTGCATGATTGGAAATAAATAATTAAATTAATAATTTAAACAAATCATGATTATATATCTTCATTAGTATAAATTATTATTTCATTTCTAACTTGTTTCTTAAATAAGAAAGAATCAAATTAAATTTAAAGTAAAAATTAATTAAAAATCAGTGTAAAACTATAAAGTTTTTATGAAGGTCTTAGTAGCTGTTAAACCTGTAATTGATTGCGACGTCAAATTTCTTATTAAAGAAGATAATTCTAGAATCAATTTCAATAATTTAAAATTTATAATAAATCCATTCGATGAAAATGCTATTGAAGAAGCAGTTCGCCTTAAGGAAGCTGGTAAAGTTTCCGAAATTATAGTTGTTTCAATAGGACCGTCTCAATCCAAAAATATAATTTTTACAGCATTAGCATTTGGAGCTGATCGAGGTATTTTTATAGTTAATGAAGACACCAAACTGCAACCATTAGCAATTGCTAAATTACTAAAAATAATTGCTATAAGAGAGTTACCGGCAATGATCATTGCCGGTAAGCAATCAATAGACGATAATTTAGGTCAAACAGGACAAATGTTATCCGCATTGTTAGGATGGTCGCAAGGAACTTTCGTTTCAAAATTAATTATTAATTCAACAAATGTTGAAGTTATCCGCGAAATTGATAATGGATTAGAAACAATCGTTTTATCACTACCGACTGTTATTACTGTTGATCTACGTATCAACAAACCACGCTACGCTTCTTTGTCAAACATAATTAAAGCAAAAAAAAAGCCGATCGACATTCTCTCATCAATAGATCTTTGCAATGATATTTCTCCTCATCTTATCACTCTTAAGATCGAAGAATTGAAACGTCATAAATTTGGCATTAATTTAGCAAATGTGACTGAATTAATCGATAAATTGAAAATCAAAGTGATTTAATAATGAGCGCATTAGTTATCGCTGAACATAACAACATTACATTAGAGCCAACAACATTAAACACAATTACAGCAGCAAAACAATTAGATGAAGATATTCATATTTTGATAGCTGGTCACATGATTTATCAAATCGCTGACATCGCCACTAAGATCGATAGTGTCACCAAAGTACTATTAGCTGATAATATAATTTATGCACATGGATTAGCTGAACCGCTATCTTCTCTAATTACAGAAATAGGACACAATTATCATGCTATTCTAGCTTCAGCAACGACTCATAGTAAAAATGTGCTACCAAGAGTAGCTGCTTTATTTGATGTTGCACAAATTTCTGATGTATCCAATATTATATCTAACGATACCTTCATACGTCAGATCTACACTGGCAAAGCCTTAGAAATTTTAAAAAGTAAAGATAATATCAAGATTATAACTGTGCGTAGTTCTTCATTTAAAGAAGCTAAAAATACTGGTGGTCATGCCATCATAGAAACTGTATCTAATAAAAATTATTCGTTGTGTTCATCTTTCTTAAGTAGACAAATCAATAAATCAAGACGTCCAGAATTAATAACATCCAAAATCATTATTTCAGGTGGCCGTGGTATTGGATCGATAGAAAATTTTAAACTATTAGAAGTAGTGGCCGACAAATTAGGCGCTGCTGTCGGTGCTACTCGTGCTGCTGTAGATTCAGGTTTCGCTACAACTGATATGCAAATAGGTCAGTCAGGAAAGATCGTCTCACCAGAACTCTATATCGCCGTTGCAATTTCAGGAGCCCCACAACATATAGCTGGAATAAGTGATAGCAAAATCATAGTTGCAATAAACAAAGATAAAGACGCACCAATCATAAGTATTGCTGATTATTTCATTGTAGGTGACTTATATCAGATTTTGCCTGAACTTGTAACGGAATTAAATAAATAATAAAAAATTTAATTGAAGATAATAATATAATTTTTTATAAGAAGTCCTTGCCAAAAAAAATTTATTGAGAAACACAATTAATAATTTTAATGATTATTCATTTTCATAAAGTCACATATGATCGTTTGTAATAAAAATATAATTTAAATTTCAAAATGATTTATTTTATAAATAGACCTTTCTAAATTAATCAAATAGATTCAAATAGTGTGATTGCTAGTTTAATTGCAGGATACTTTCTTTATTAAATAGCTGGAGATGTTCATGCAGAACTTAACTACTACTACCACAAAGAACTCCATAAATTCTATTAAACTACCTGCTTATTTAGATTGGCTGCAAATGTTCTCTGGAGTAATTTTGATTTTATTTATGTGGGCTCACCTTTGTTTGGTATCAAGTGTTATTATTAGCCCATCTATAATGAATGCAATTGCTAATTTTTTTGAAGAAACAGGCCTTGTTTATGTTTGTGGACCAGGTATTTTATTAATATTATTTTTACATTTTATTCTTGCATCACGAAAGATTCCATGGACAACCAAGCAACAAACAGCTATGTGGGCAAATGCTAAACGTATGCACCATAAAGATACTTGGCTATGGATGATTCAAGTTGGAACTGCTATGGTAATTCTCATTATGGGCGCTACTCATATTTGGGTTGTGCTTACTGATTTACCAATCACTGCCACTAAAAGCGCTATGCGCATTCAGAGTGGAACATGGTTTGTTTTTTATTTGATTCTGCTACCACTAGTTGAGCTTCATGTTGGAATTGGATTCTATCGAATCATGATAAAGTGGGGATTTCTATCAAGAACAAATCGAAAAGGATTTCACGCTAAAGAAAATATTTTAACTATAATAATGATTACAATCGGTTTAATTACATTAATGCGATTTATGTTACTGCCTATTAATTAAGGAAACAATTATGGAAATTTTCCAAACAGATCTCCTATGCATTGGAGCGGGACTAGCAGGAGAACGAGTTGCTATTGAAGCCGCAGAGAATGGATTTTCTGTTATTTGTTTATCATTGGTTCCAGCAAGACGTTCTCATTCTTCTGCGGCACAGGGCGGAATGCAAGCAGCACTTGGTAATTCATTCATGAGCGAAAATGATAGCCCTGATATACATTTCAATGACACTGTAAAAGGATCAGACTGGGGTGCTGACCAAGAAGTAGTGCGTATATTCGTCAATAATGCTCCTATTGCCATAAGACAAATGGCTTTCTTGGGTGTTCCATGGAGTAGAATATTATCTGGTAAACAAACGTATTATAAGGGCGGTAAACCTTTCATAATATTTGAAAAAAAAGAAAACGAAGGATTAATTCACTCTCGCTCATTTGGAGGAACTGCAAAATGGAGAACATGTTATACTTCGGATGGTACTGGCCATTCAGTACTATTTGCACTAGACAATCGAGTTGCTCAACTTGGCGTTGAGATACATGATAAAACCGAAGCAATTGCACTAATACACGACGGCAAAACTTGCCTTGGTGCTGTCGTTCGATGTCTTAAAACAGGTGAATTACGAGTTTATTTAGCACGTGCCATACTAATTGCTAGTGGTGGTTTTGGAAGAATCTATCGAGCATCAACAAACGCTGTGATCAATGATGGTGGTGCTCATATAGCTGCCCTGAATACAGGTGTAGTTCCATTAGGAAATCCAGAAGCTATTCAATTTCACCCAACAGGAATCGTTCCTACTGATATTTTAGTAACCGAGGGGTGCCGAGGTGATGGTGGTATTTTATTGGACGTAAATAAATATCGTTTTATGCCAGATTACGAACCAGATAAGGCTGAATTAGCTTCACGAGATGTTGTTTCACGACGAATGATCGAACATATACGCAATGGATTTGGTGTTAAAAGCGCTTATGGGGACCATTTATGGCTCGACATTCGATGTCTTGGAGAACACCACATAAAAACAAATCTTCGTGAAGTAAAGGATATTTGTGAAAATTTTCTTGGTATAGATCCAATTACACAGTTAATACCAGTGCGTCCAACTCAACATTATTGTATGGCTGGTATCAGAACCAATAAGGACGGTGCTGTTTATGGATTAAAGGGCTTATTTGCTGCAGGTGAAGCGGCTTGTTGGGATATGCATGGATTTAATCGTTTAGGTGGTAATTCATTATCTGAAACTATAGTTGCTGGTATGGTCGTTGGTATTAAAATCGTAGAGTTCTTACGTGGTGCTGATACAATCATTAAGATGAGTGTAGTTAATGATGCTTATGCTAAACAAAAAAGCAGAATCAAAGATATAATCAATTGTTCCAATGGTCATGAAAACACTTTTGCTATTCTCGAAAAAGTACACGATGCATTAACAAATGGCGTTGGAATTTTTCGTAATGAAAAAAATCTAGTAGAATCAATTGAATCATTAAAAGAAACATTATTTCTAGCGCGACATATCGGTCTTAAATCCAACGGTAGTGGAGCCAATCCAGAACTAGCATTAGCTCTAAAGATTGAGGGATCTGTTAAATTAGCTCTCTGTGTTGCACAGTCGGCATTAATGAGAACAGAATCTCGAGGATCACATACTCGTGAGGATTATCCAGATCGAAATGATCGTGACTGGTTAAATCGCACTTTAGCTACATGGACCAAAGAATACGATGACATGCCTACACTAACTTATGAAATCGCAACGCCGTCATTTGAATTGCTACCTGGCGAGCGAGGTTATGGTTCTGGAAAGATTATTCCGATGAAAGTCATTCCTACGTCCAAATCATTAAACACTAATTGATAAAAATTCAATCATGTCGAGAATATTAAAATTAAATATCTTTCGCTACAATCCAAAAGATTTGAATTCTAAACCACACATTGAAACTTTTATATTAAATGAGACAGAGTCGATGACACTCTTCATTGCGCTTAATAGAATAAGATCTGAGCAAGATCCTTCATTACAGTTCGATTTTTGTTGTCGTGCTGGTATTTGTGGAGCTTGTGCAATGATAATAAACGGTAGACCAGATCTAGCTTGCCGAACTAAAACTAAAGATTTACCAGATAATATCACTTTGTTACCGCTACCAATTTTCAAATTAATTGCTGATTTATCTGTAGATACAGGTTCTTGGTTTCGTCAGATGTATCAAAAAGTTGAGTCATGGATTCACACAGATATGGTATTTGATTCAAATGCTCAAGAAGAACGAATGACTAATCATTTAGCTGAAAAAATTTATGAAGTAGATCGATGTATTGAATGTGGTTGTTGTGTTGCAGGATGTGGTACGGCGATCATGCGTGAAAATTTCTTAGGCGCTGTATCACTAAATCGTTTAGCTCGTTTTATTTTAGATCCTCGCGATAAACGAACTACTAATGCTTATTTTGATTTGGTCGGAACAGATGAAGGAATCTTTGGTTGCATGGGCTTATTAGCCTGCGAAGATGTTTGTCCTAAACAAATTCCATTACAAGATCAATTAGGTAAATTACGTCGTAAACTAGCTTTAGCTGCAATAAATAACGTCTTGCCTAAATTTTTAAGAGGATAGATTAAATTTTCAGTAGCACTGATCAGATAAAATATTACATTCTAATTAACATTAAATTAATTTTTAACAATCGCACATAAAATAAAGGTCTTTTAAGATCAATCTTTATATGTTTAATAAAGTGTAACTAATTTTAATAGTAAATAATTTTACAAAATACTAGATTAACTTCTGATTTACTGTTATGACTTATTTTATCAAAGAAATTTATTACACATTACAGGGAGAAGGTGCACATTCTGGCAGAGCAGCGGTGATATGCCGCTTTGCAGGCTGTAATCTATGGTCAGGATATGAAGATGATCGTTCAAAAGCTATATGTAATTTTTGCGACACCAATTTCGTCGATAACATTAGAAGATTTGCTAAAAATGAAGTGGACATTCTTGCTGATACAATCGCTACTCTATGGCCATGGAACACTATCGGTGGAAGTCCATATGTAATCTGTACTGGTGGTGAACCATTATTACAATTAGATAAACCTCTATGTGACGCACTACATGCTAATGGATTCGAAATTGGTGTTGAAACTAATGGTACCATACTAATAAATAGCAAAATAGATATCGATTGGCTTTGTGTTAGTCCAAAAGCTAACACTACACTACTATTAATTTCAGGCAATGAATTAAAATTAATTTATCCACAAAAGAACGCAATGCCAGAACTTTTCGTCGACTTATCTTTTACACATTTCTTTTTACAACCAATGGATGGGCCAGACCAAGCTATCAACATTCAGTCAACAACTACTTATTGTTTAAAACATCCTAAGTGGAAACTAAGTTTACAGTTACATAAGATTGTAGGTATTAGTTAGGGTTAAATTCACAAATGACTTTCTTTACTGTAACAAGACAAATCACAATAGATGCCGGACATAGAGTGATGACTCACGATTCAAAATGTCGTCATCTACACGGGCACAGCTATCGCATTGAAATGACTTGTTGTTCCAAATATCTACAAACTGTAGGTAAACAATCTGCCATGGTATTAGATTTCAGTTTTCTTAAAGAAGCAATGTTAACTGAAATAAATGTCCCCTGTGATCATGGCTTTCTTGCTTATTTTAAAGATTTTGAACTATTACATATGTTCTGTCATAAAAATATTAATATAAAAGAATGGATCTCAACAATTGAACATGCAATCAATCAAGATGGTTATTACCTAACATCAGAAACACAAATGAAAACCAAGCTTTATGTAATGAATGTCAACCCAACTGCCGAACAATTATGTCGCCATTGGTTTGAAAGACTAGCTCCAATAGTAAAATCTAAAAGTAATAGTTTGGCCTATCTTAAGAAAATAGTTGTTTGGGAAACACAAAATTGCAGAGCAACATATCACTCTTCTTGATTATATTATCAAATCCGTTCAATATTTATTTCGATCAATTACATTTTAACAAACAGTGTCATGACCAACGTTTATGCAACCACAGCCAATGATCAGGATATTCACGAATCCAACTTTCAATAATACTGTTAATTAGAGTCATTGCGCTCTTAATATCAGCATTATGATCACTAGTATTTTCAAAAAATATTGGAGAGTCAAATATAATACGAAAATGAGCACCATCAAGCCGTACAACATGTACTGGAACTACAGGACATTTGTATTTTAAAGCAAAAACAGCTAATGCAGGTGCTGTGTTTGATTCAATGCCGAAGAATGGAACACTAATTCCATTATTCATTTTTTGATCTACGATCATACCGATATGTTCACCGCGATTAAGTTTTTCTATTACTTTTTTAGCTCCGGAAATACCCTTAGGAATCATTTCAGTTTTATCATTAGAACTACGATACATAAAGATCCAATTGGTATAAGGATTTGTTGCTGCACGATAAACTAAATGTAAATTTATACCGTGATGTACAACACATGGTCCTATAATCTCCCAATTTCCAAAGTGTCCGCTAAAAAACAATCCTGGCAATCCATCATTACGTAACTTTACAATATTTTCTATTCCACAAACCTCTACGCGACTACCAAAACCATAGGTCATTTTGTGAATATGAGGATATTCACCGATTATACGTCCAATATTGTTCCACATCAAAACAATTACAGCTTCACATTCACTATTAGACCAATTTGGAAAAATACGATTCAAATTTTCCCGTGCGTAGTTCGTAACTAGCAAATGAGGACAGATAGTCCGACAGATCCATCCACTTATAGACGAAGCAATATCAATTGGCAAAATCGCAAAAATATTAAAAACGATACGAGCAATTATATTCTCGGATCGAAATTTGAATTCTCTAAAATTGATCATAGCATCGATAATACAGGATGTAATATTTTCATAAGAGTTACTTCATCTTCCCAAATCACTTTAACTCGTAATACACTAATTACATCCCGTTGATGAAATGGAATTCTAACTATATCCTTTGTTGTAGTAACTAAAATAGCATCATGAATTTTAGCAAAGTCGATCAATTTGTCAATTTCTGAAATTTTATATGGATGGTGGTCAGGAAAATTGAAAGTTTTAGCAATTTTTGCACCAAGTGTTTCAAGAGTTTGAAAAAATTTTTTAGGTCGTCCAATTCCGGCAAAAGCTACAACTGTTTTATTTATTAGAATTTTAGCTTCATCTTCTGGTTCTAATTTAGCTCGCAAAACAGGTTTATCAATTATCAGATCGGCAATAGAATTTCGATCTTCTCCTAAAATAATTACAGCATTTGCTCGTGCTAATGCCAAAGAAACCGGCTCTCGTAATGGTCCTGCTGGAATGCACCGAAAATTGCCAAATCCAACATGACCGTCAACAACCAAAAAAGATACATCTTTTTTAAGTGAAGAATTTTGAAAACCGTCATCAAGAATTAAACAAGTTGCACCTTTTTCAACTGCACATTTAGCTCCATCAATACGATTCTTAGAAACCCAACAAGGTGCGATTGATGTTAAAATCAACGGCTCATCACCTACCAAACTATAATCATGTCTCTTAGGGTCTACCAATATAGGTCCATGTTTTGAGCCACCATAGCCACGAGAAAGAAAATGTACACCATATAATTTATTAGCAATTGACAAAGCTATTGGAGTTTTACCAGTACCACCTAGCATAACATTACCAATACAAATAATTGGAATAGTGGCATTAAAAGGCAAAGTTAGAGCAGTACGACAAATTCCAAACGTTGCCCACATCCAACCAAGTGGCGCTAATATTAATGTCAATAATCCATCTTTTTTCATCCAAAATTCAGGAAATCGATACATCATGTAAGCATATTTCCTTCTATCCATGGATCGATCTCGGCTAGCACTGCATCCAATATTCCAGATTTAGCAACAGCAAAATTTTTAGACTTTTCTTTATGTTGAATCAACAATTTGGGATTTGACAATCTTCGAGATACAGCAACAGTTAAGGCAGTCTCATCAACAACTTGTTCTGCAAATGAATCATTACACATACGCTCTGCAATTTCAGAAAAATTATCCATATGTGGACCGAATAGAATAGATGCTCCTAACAATGCTGGTTCCAATGGATTTTGCCCACCCCGTCCTAATAAGCTTTTCCCAATGAAAACAATCGGAGCTAATCGAATGAATAATCCCATTTCACCTAAAGTATCTGCCAATAGAATCTGCGTTTGTAACGTTACCAATTGACCTGCACATCGTTGCGCAACAACAAAATTTTGTGATATCAATTCTGCAACTATTTTGTTACCACGATTTGGATGTCTTGGTACTATAATGGTTAATAATTCAGGGTATTGAATCTGCAAAGCCTTATGAACTCGGCCGATTAACATCTCTTCTCCCGGATGAGTGCTAGCAGCAAGCCAACGTGGACGTGAGCCAAGTTGACTAGTTAATTCAGTTAAATTAACTAAATCAACTGGCAATGGTGTCGCTGCAAATTTAAGATTGCCGTAACATAATGCTCGCTTTGCACCTAAAGCAATTAGTCGCTCGACATCAATTAGCGTCTGGCCTAAGCAAAGAACAAAACCGTTTAATATATACCTTATTATTTGAGAATGTCGTTGCCATCTAGCAAAAGAACGATCAGAAATACGACCATTTAACAGGATCAGCGGAATGCCATATGTAGCAGTTTCGATTAATAAGTTAGGCCAAAATTCTGATTCTGCCAATAAAGCAAGATCAGGACGCCAGTGATCGAGAAATCTACGAACCCACAATAAGCGATCTATTGGCACATATTGATGAATAGCTCCTATTGGCAATCTATCGATCATTGTCGAAGCTGAAGTAGTAGTTCCTGTAGTAATTAAAACTGTTATCTTGTCACGAGCTTGTAAGTGTTCAATCACAGGTAACATAGAAATTGACTCACCAATACTAGCAGCGTGTAACCAGATCATACGACCAGATGGCCTTGTTAAATTAGATAAACCTAAACGTTCATTAAGTCGTAAACGATCTTCTTTGCCATTTATCATTCGGCGATTTAAATAATATTTAATTAATGGTGTACAAATCGTAATCAATGCTCTATACAAAGGCAGAGCCACTACCATTTCTGTTTCCTAATAATCAGTTGTTTTAATTGTATGATGCCCCATTTGACAATCTGCTTGTTTGGTAATTGCGTTAAGACTGGCTTCTAGCGTATTTCTAGCAACAAGCAAATCTGTAGAATTTGCCTTACTAGATACTTCTATAACATTTCCCCAAATGAAGATTCCTTCGGAAAATGGTAAGGCAATAAAAAAACGATCCCAACTATTTAAAAGTCTTCGTCGCTTTGTTGAAAAACTACATGGAACGATTGGATACCCAGATAATTTAGATATTTGAACAATTCCATCTGATGCTCGCATCAGTGGACCATGTGGACCATCAGGTGTAATACCAACACAAACTTTTTCTTTTAAAGATTGTAATATAGCTCGAAGTGCAATTCGTCCACCCTTAGAAGAAGAACCAACTATAGTCTCAATACCAAAATTGCTAATTATTTTAGTAATAACTTTCCCATCCCAATGCTGAGAAATTAACATTCTGATTGGCTGATTGCGGTTCCAACAATATGGCATCATCAAAATGCGACCATGCCAAAATGCCAAAATAAATGGTCGATTCTGATTCCATAGAGCCTTTGGAACATCACCGCCAACAATTTGCCAACGATTAGTTATATAAACAAAACGAATATATTGGGCCGCCAGCCAACAAAGTAACCAATTAATACCCCTTGTTCTAATAAGAGTTTTAATCCTCCACATGATACTCAAACTATCATGTTAAAATAATTGTTTATTATATTTCATCTATAGAAATACGATTTTTATCATTGCTAGCAAGTCTTATTAAACAAAATTCAATACACATAGCTTTAATACTTATAACAATTTATTAATATAGATAATGTACTAAATGAAATACACTACAATATCAAAATAAGATGAATAACCTATAGACAAATAAAATCACCAGCAAAATACAATCACAACAACACTTTCTCAATAAAATCAATAAAAGCATATACGATAGAACAATAAATTTTATGCATTAATTGACTCATAAAAAACTTTGATTATTGTTTTAAATAATTAAATCAGTATGTACAGTAAAATATATCATCTTTCTAGCCACCCCTTTTTACGATGAATGATTTGAGGTGAATTGCCTTCAGATATCGGATTTCCAATCGAAGCGTTTTGTTGTATACGTTCATTTTCTAATTTAGAATCCAATACTTCTCCTGGAGATGGAGTAGTTTGCCAAAACATAATTTTGTTGCTAAAACTACTATCAGCCTCAATTAAAGAGGTTGTTTCTTCATCAACCTTTTTACGAATGTTAGGATCAATTTGATTGCCGCCAGCAACAATAGATAAAAGATCTAGCTCACCCTCACTACGATCGTTAGGCACTAACTCATTCTCAATTGAATCCTGTCTTTCTGAAAATAACACACTCTTAACTTTATCACGAATCGCCTCTTCTTGTGGTCTTTTCACCCCAAGCATTGGTGGACGTAAATTGTAATCAGGCGGTTGTTCTAATGGTGCCCTAACCAATACAGTAAATTCATCTGGAGAAACCTTATCATAGCCTAAGACTCGGCGAGTTTCGCTACAACCAGTTGATATTATAGTGACAAAAAGTGTTATTAATATAAAACGAATCATAGTCATATAAATACTTTCTAAGTATCATCAACATTTATATTTGAATTCTTTTTTTTATATATGGAATCAAATACCAAAAATCCAGCACCTATGCAAACGGATGAATCTGCAATATTGAAAACTGGCCACCAATCGAAAGCTAGAATATGTACATATAAAAAATCTACCACAGCACCAAAACGAAGACGATCAATAACATTACCAATCGCACCACCAATAATCAAACCAAGAGACAATAATATCAGACGATTTGTAGTTTTACTCATCCAAGCAATAAGAATATATCCAATAATTAACGTTAATATACTGAAAAATAAAACATTATATTTTCCATCATTATTACCAATACCAAAACATGTGCCACGATTCCACGTTAGTACAAAATCTAGAATCGAAAATACTTTAATTCGCATAGTAGAAAAAAACGGCGTTTCAATAATATTTTCAGGTCTAAAAATAGCAATAATGCTTAATTTACTTACCTGGTCAATCAACGTTACACTAAAAGCAATAACTAGACCAAAAAAAATATTTTTATTGATCATAAAGATTAATTATTCATCGAATATTTAAGAACAGTATCATAACAGCGTCCGCACAACCCATCATAATCATAATGCCCAACATCTGGCAACACTTTCCAACATCGTTGACATTTCTCACCATTAGCAGCCCTAAAAACAACACCAACGTTAGGAACATCTGGTAGAGTAAACGCTTCTGGTGGAATATTACCGCGTTCAACATCAATTCTTGATGTAATAGTAATTTCTGACAGATCAATGTCAACTAAATCAATTTCGTAATCTTCACTTATTACAACAATAGGAGCTGCTTGTAGACTCGAACCAATGCGTTTTCCATTACGTTCAATTTCTAGAGCGCCTGTAACAACTCGCCTTAAATCACGAATCTTTATCCAATTAGATGCTAACGAACTATCACGCCAATTATCAGGTATATTGAAGAATTGTTCAAGATGCACACTTTCTAAATTTCCAGAATTGTGTATCAAATAAGCCTCTTCAGCAATAAAACAAAGAAATGGAGCTAACCAACGAGTCAAACAAGTACACAAAAGATCCATAACAGTTCTAGTAGCACGACGACGTATATCAGTCAGATGATCGCAATAGAGAGAATCTTTTCGTATGTCAAAATAGAAAGCGGATAAATCAACAGCACAGAAATTATGTAATTCAAAAAAAAGATTATGAAATTGAAAATCATGACACGCTTGTTTAATTAGATCATCAAGTTCAGTTAATCGATGTAATACCCAACGTTCAAGTGGTGGAATCATTAATAAATCAAGACGTTCGATCTCATTAAATCCATTAAGTGCGCCTAATAGATATCGTAACGTATTTCGTAAACGTCGATAAATATCAATCTGAGTGTTAATAATTTCCGGTCCAATTCGCAAATCTTCAGAAAAATTTGAACAGACTACCCAAAGACGTAAAATATCTGCACCATATTTTGCAATTATCTCTTGTGGAGCAATTACATTATTAAGAGACTTTGACATTTTACGACCTTTTTCGTCTAAAACAAAGCCGTGTGTCAGTACTGCCTCATAAGGAGAATGACCATCGCGTGTTCCACAACTTTCTAACAAAGATGAATGAAACCAACCACGATGTTGATCTGATCCTTCCATATAAAGTGAAGCAGGCCAAGGAAGTCCCCACTTTTCATTTTTAAGAACAAAAGCATGCGTACATCCAGAATCAAACCAAACATCAAGAACATCGTTGACCTGTTCCCAATCTCCTGAACAATAATTCTTACCCAAAAAGCGTTCAGGAGGTGAAGTAAACCAACAATCAGCGCCTTCAGCTTCAACAGCAGTGGCAATACGATTGATCACATCTTGATCACGTAGAATTTTTCCTGTATCTTTTTGAGTAAAAACGGTTATAGGAACACCCCAGGCACGCTGACGTGATATACACCAATCTGGACGATTTTTAACCATTGTATAAATACGATTACGCCCCTGAGTTGGCATCCATCGTATTTTATTAATAGCCTCTAAAGCCTTATCCCTAAGATCATTTGTTTTCATACTAATAAACCATTGAGATGTTGTTCGAAAAATCAATGGCGCTTTTGATCGCCAAGAATGCGGATAGCTGTGTTTAATTTTGCCGTAGTGTATCAAAGTCCCAACTGTTTTTATCGTATCGACGACTAATTTATCAACAGGTGAATAATATTCACCGTTTTTACCTATAGCCAATACTTGTTGTCCAGCAAAAAGCGGAACAGAAGGATAATATGCGCCATCTGGCATAACGGTATCAGGAATAGTAAGATCATAGATTTTACCAAGATACCAGTCATCTTCACCATGACCTGGTGCAATATGAACGAATCCGGTTCCTATATCGTTAGTAACGAAATTACCTGGCAACATAGGTACATCAAATTCATAACCTCCGTATGCTTCTGGATGTGTTCTCAGTGGATGAGATAAAACAGTATCAATAAATACATCTCCTGATAAACTAGCTATTACGCTAAAGGAAATTACCTTGATATCTTTCATCACTTGATAAGTAAGATTTTCACTAAGTACTAAGTGTTCACCTAGAATAGCTAGGCTATCTTTTTCTATACGATCGACTCTACATACATGATATGTTATAGAAGAATTAAAGGCAACAGCACGATTTCCTGGTATAGTCCATGGTGTAGTTGTCCAGATAACTATTGAAGCGCCTTTAAGTTCTAAACAATTAGTTTTGACTATAAGAAATCGCACCCAAATAGCTATCGATGTATAATCTTGATATTCAACTTCAGCTTCGGCTAAAGCGGTTTTCTCAGCTACTGACCATAATACTGGTTTAGTTCCTTTATAAAGCCCACCATTCATAACAAACTTGCCTAGTTCACGTACTATTTGTGCTTCGGCAGTGAAAGACATAGTAGTGTATGGATTATCCCAATCACCCTCAATTCCGAGACGTTGAAATTCTGCTTTTTGAATTTCGATCCAGTAAGTAGCAAAATCCCGACATTCTTTGCGAAATTCAATAAGATCGACAGTATCTTTATTTATTCCAATCTTACGATATTTCTCTTCAATCTTCCATTCAATAGGCAATCCATGACAATCCCAACCTGGAACGTAGTGCGCATCTTTACCAAGCATTTGTTGACACCTATTAATCACATCCTTCAAAATTTTATTAAAAGCGTGACCAATATGTAAATGACCATTAGCATACGGTGGTCCATCGTGTAGAACAAATTTTTCACAACCGCTAGCTTGTTTTCGTAATTTTTCAAATAAATGAATCTCTTTCCATCGTGATAATATCTTAGATTCTAATTCAGAAAAATCAGCTTTCATCTGAAAATTAGTCTTTGGCAAAAAAATAGTGCTCTTATAATCAATGATCATAATTGTTATCCACTCATTATTCATCTATAATTTGAATATCATTTGATTTCAAAATCTGACTGGCTAATTTACTATCTTCTTCTATTTGTATCTTAAGTGCTTGAATATTATTGAATTTTATCTCTGGGCGTAAATATTCAATAAGACTAACACGTAGATAACGACCATAAATATCTTCGTTAAAATCAAATAAATGAACTTCAAACAAAACAACTTGCTCACTAAAAGTTGGCTGTACACCAAAATTTGCGACACCAGGAAACCATTCAATAGAATTGTTGCGATCAATTCCTGCCATTACAGCATAAACACCAGTAGCTGGATATAAATATTTCGACATTTTAATATTTGCAGTTGGAAAACCAATAACACATCCACGTTTGTTGCCGTGTTCAACTCGTCCTTCAATTTCCCAGTTATGACCGAGTAAATGAGCAGCTTTTCGTGGAAATCCAGATATTAAATACTCACGAATCCTTGTAGAAGAATAAAGAGTATTTTGTTTGTCTGCAATAGGATCAATACAAGTAACAGTATATTTATAATATTGTGCCATTTTACGCAGCAAAGCCACATTTCCAATACGATCGTGACCAAATACATAATCATAACCAACAACAACATGTCTAATATCAAGACTAGCAACTAAAACTTGAAGGATAAACTTTTCCGCAATATATTCAGAGAATTTACAATTGAATCTTTGCATCAATATAAAATCAGGTTTTAGAGACTCGATTAATCTTACTTTAGTGCGAAATGGAGTAAGTCGAAATGCCTTTACTCTAACATCAAACAACTCACGCGGATGCGGTTCGAAGCTCATTACACCACAAGCAACGCATTTGGTTACTGATAGCATCTTCGCTACTTTAATAATTTTTTGATGACCAAGATGAACACCATCGAAGTTACCTAGCGCAATCACACTTCCACGTAGAAAACCAGGAAATTCGACATAATGACGAATTATACGCATATAAATCTAATCGTCCGCACACTTTTGAGAACGATAGCAATTATTCGATTTCTATCCAAATGAAACAATTCTTGTTCAGAAAAATAATTATATATTAAAAACAGCACTTTGAATTATTTTAAATCATCATCAATGTACAAATTACACAAAAAATAGAAAGCCTATACTAAGTTTTCATAAATCATGTCAACTGTCATATAATTCTAGAATTTGCTCATTTATTAACCAACAACATATTCAGAAATTTACTAATTTTGAGTATTGAGTCTTTGTAATTAACAATCGTTGTTGTTATATCATATCTTTTTTATATCTCCAATAATGTTTTGATCGATGTTAATACCATAAGAAATTTATATAAATTTCACATTTAAAAATCTTTTTTTCAATTATTATGATAATAATTCTCTGATTATTTGATATTTAAGAGATCGCTAAAACAATTCCAATAGTTCTTATTTCACGATTAAATAAAATGAACTAGTAACATACTAAGATATAATTTTTATACTAATTTTCAACAAGATTTATTTGATATGGACTTGCTTTCAAAAAAGCATAATTATCTTTCTCGTTTTGGCACTTCAACACAACGTGTAATACGGGCAATCGATCAAATTAAAAACAGCGGTGGTGTCATCGTGATTGATGACGAAAATCGTGAAAACGAAGGTGATATCATTTATTCTGCAGAGACTATTACTACAGAGCAAATGACTCTTTTAATTCGTGAATGTTCTGGTATTGTATGTCTTGTATTAACTGCTACACGACTAAAAATTTTAGGATTACCACAAATGGTTGAAAATAATACATCAGCTTTTGGCACTCCGTTCTCCGTTAGCATTGAAGCTCGCAATGGTGTTACAACTGGAGTTTCGGCAAATGATCGTGTAACCACCATTCGAACTGCTATATCTAATGAAAACGGACCTAACTCTTTAGTTAGTCCAGGACATGTATTTCCACTACGAGCTCACCCTGAAGGTCTTTTAGGTCGTCGCGGACACACAGAAGCAGCTCTAGAATTAATGTTTCTTGCTGAACGAACTCCAGCAAGTGTATTGTGTGAAGTAATGAATCGTGATGGTTCGATGGCTAGATTGCCACAATTAGTTAATTTTGCTAATCGTTTTCAGATGCCATTAGTTAGTATTGAAGATCTAATATCTTATAAAATTAGATCTTAATTTATAATTATATGCAACAAATATTCAGTTAATAACTGATCCTTTATTCTATAACTACAAGTTTTATACCTTACTATACATTCTATTGGAATTGATTTTTTAATTGACAAATTATTTAAAATCTAGACAATTTAGTTGTTATTACTATTAACACTTTAGATCTATGTATTTTAAAAATTACAAATTGGAGTATTTAATGATTCTCTATAGCATTAAGTGTAGTAATAACCATGTTTTCAAAGAATGGTTCTTAAATTATAAAGACTGTGATCTAAAAATAGCTTCCAATAAAATTAATTGTCCGGAATGCAATGATCATCGAGTGACTAAAGAAATAATGGCACCATTTGTTGGAAAAAATGCTCAGAAAGAATTGCAATGCTGCCAGAATAAACAATCGCAATGTAAGTATGTTTGTAATAATAATTAATAATGTTTTAAATTCAATTAATCATTGATAAATAAACATTATGAAATCATAAAACTTAAACAAGATAGCCATGTTTATCACGTTCTAATCTTAGATTATCTTAATAAAACAAAAATAGATTATAAATTTCAATTATAATCTATTTTCATGGCAGCGATCAAAGCAGAGTGTGGAATTTCTACCTTACCGAATCGACGCATTCGTTTTTTACCTTCTTTCTGTTTCTCTAAAAGCTTACGTTTACGAGTAATATCTCCACCATAACATTTAGCAAGAACATCTTTTCTAAGCGCTGATATATTTTCACGTGCAATTATACGTCCACCAATTACAGCTTGAATTGAAATTGGAAACATTTGCCTAGGAATCAATTCTCTGAGTTTGATACAAATTGATCGACCTCTGGCTTCAGCTTGTCCTCTATGAGAGATAAACGCCATGGTGTCAATAGATTCAGAGTTAACCAAAATAGAAACTTTAATTAAATCACTTTCTTGATAGCTATCAATTGTATAATCAAAGCTAGCGTAACCATGACTTATTGACTTTAATCGATCATAAAAATCAAAGACAATTTCGTTTAGTGGTATTTGATATATCACCATAGCTCGATTGCCGGAATAGGTTAAATTAATTTGTACACCACGTCGTTCGGTACATAATTGTAAGATTGATCCTAAATATTCATCAGGCACTATAATGTGCGCAGTAATCCACGGCTCCTCAATCTTTACTATTTTAATCATTTCCGGCATATCTGCTGGATTATGTAGTTCAATATGTTCACCATTTGTCAATTTAATACGATAAACTACCGACGGTGATGTAACAATCAGTTCGAGATTAAATTCACGCTCCAATCTCTCTTGAATAATTTCAAGATGAAGAAGTCCTAAAAAGCCGCATCTAAATCCGAAACCAAGAGCATCTGATGTTTCTACCTTATATTCGAAACTTGAGTCATTCAGTCGTAATTTAGCCAACGAATCTCTCAGATTTTCAAAATTAGTAGTATCAACAGGAAATAATCCGCAGAATACTACTGGTAAAGTAGGTTTAAATCCTGGTAATGACTTTTCTGCAGGTCGTTTCTCATCAGTAATAGTATCTCCAACTTCGCAATCAGCTACTGCTTTAATTGAAGCTTGAAGAAAACCAATTTCACCAGGATAAAGCATATCAGTGTGAACCATTTTTGGTGTAAAATAGCCAACGCTGTCAATCTGATAACTAGCCCCTGTATTCATCAAAAGAATTCTTTGACCCTTCTTCAATACACCATGTTTTATACGTACCAAAATGATAACACCAAGATAGCTATCATACCAACTGTCAATTAGTAATGCTTGCAGTTGTGCTGTGGCATCACCGATCGGTGCTGGTAATTTAGTAACCAACATTTCAAGTACATCATCTATACCTATTCCCATTTTTGCTGAAATCATTACTGAGTTTGATGTATCCAGCCCAATGACATCTTCAATTTGTTGTTTAATTAACTCTGGTTCAGCTGCAGGTAGATCAATCTTATTTAAGATAGGAATAATCTCGTGATTATTGTTAATCGCCTGATAAACATTTGCCAAAGTTTGTGCTTCAACACCTTGACTTGCATCTACTACCAATAAAGTTCCTTCACAAGCAGCTAAAGATCTATTAACTTCATAGGCAAAGTCAACATGACCTGGGGTATCCATTAAATTAAGCTGATAGGTCAAATCATCCTTAGCCCTATAAATTAATCTGACCGTTTGAGCCTTAATTGTAATACCACGCTCTCGTTCAATATCCATTGAATCGAGAATCTGATCACGCATTTCACGATCTTCAATACCACCACATTTTTGAATAAGACGATCAGCTAATGTTGATTTGCCGTGATCAATATGAGCAATAATAGCAAAATTTCGAATATGAGTAAGTTTAGTCATTAATCTCAACAGTTAATAGTTTTCAAATCAAATGATTACATAATCATCCTAATACTTATATATTAACTATATTAACAATTATTTTTATTTTAAATTTCATTTACGAAGCATACCGCCAGTTGCCTTGTTAACTGCATTGTTGATTCTAGTAGCAATTTCTTCAATTTCAATTTCAGTTAGCGTCTTCTTAGTTGGCTGTATAGTAACCTGAATACCCAAACTTTTTTTATCATTTCCGATACTAGAATCTTTATAAAGATCAAACAAAATTATGTCACTAATTAATGCTTTATCTACACTTTTTGCAGCGCGTATAACAGCATCTGCACTAACCGAATTATCAACAACAAAAGCGAAATCGCGTTCGATCGCTTGAAGTGGCGAAATTTTTAATAGAGTTCTGTTTTTATTTGTTCGTGTCCTTAACGATGGCAAGGCATCTATATATAATTCGAAACCAACCACTAATTCTTTTATATCTAAACTATCTAGAATACGCGGATGAATTTCACCAAAAACAGCTATTATATTAGATCCAAGCTTAATAGTGCCTGAACGTCCTGGATGATACCAACAAGGTGCATCAATTATTACATGTAACCCTTCAATAGATCCACCAGATGCAACTATAGAATCAAATATATCAGCCTTAACATCAAAAATATCAACAGAACGTACTGTCTCAGCCCAATGCCTTACAACTGCATGTCCAGATCTTATTCCTGAAACAACTAGTTTTTGATCCTCCTCTCGATCTCCATGAAACTCTGGACCCAATTCAAATAAAGCTACATTTTTTAAACCATGCTCAGCATTATGACCGACAGCAATAACAAGATTTGCTAATACCGATGGACGCATTAAATCGAGATTACTTGAAATTGGATTAATTAATTTTAACGAAGGATTTATTTCTCCGAACATTGACGCTAAATCTGATGACATGAATGACCAAGTAACAGTCTCAACAAGACCTCTCGCCGCCAGATTACGGCGTATCCAACTTATCCGTCTCTGTAATGTGGTTACTATCGGAGATAGTGTCTCAGGACGCGGCAACGCAACTGTTGGAATATTTTCATATCCATGAAGGCGGGTAATTTCTTCGACTAAATCTTGTTCTATTTTAAGATCAGTACGCCAATACGGTGGCATTACTAAATAGAAATTTTTGACCTTTCTTATTGTGCATCCAAGAGCCTCTAATTTCTGAAGCATAATATTTTCTGATATTGTAACACCACATAATTGTTCAACTAAATATGGATAAAATTTAATTTCTTTATTATTATTTATAGATGGCACGGCCCCAACAATGATAGGCTCTGAAGCTTCGCCACCGCACAATTCAATAATCATTCTTGTTGCCAATTCCATACCATCAATCACTAAATTTGGATCGATTCCACGTTCAAAACAACGACAAGTATCATTATCGATTTTTAGTTTTTTCCCGGTATCAGCGGTACGAAATTTATCAAAATAAGCAGATTCTAAAAATACATCTGTAGTATCACTAGATACTTTGGTAAAGTCACCGCCAATTACACCGGCTAAAGATTGTGGACCAATGTCATCTGCAATCACAGTCATTTCATATTCAAGCTCATATTCTTTGCCATTTAATGCTACAAAAATCTCACCAGATCGAGCAGATCGCACTATAATATTACCTGAAAGTTTACTGGCATCGAACACATGAAGTGGACGAGCTAAATCTAAAGTGAAGTAATTGGTAATATCAACTAGTGCTGAAATTGAATGCAGACCAACAGCATTCAATAAATCTTTTAACCAAGTTGGACTTTCACCATTATGCAAACCACGAATAACTCTACCTGCAAACAAATAACACGCATTATTCATTGTATTTGGAAAATCAAAACTAACATTAATTGGACTAGCAAACGTATTTTTCAAAGGTTCTAACAATAATGGTCTTAATTTACCTATACCAGCCGCTTCCAGATCACGAGCAATACCACGAACACAAAAACAATCAGTACGATTTGGTGTAATGTTCACATCGATCATTGGATCTAACGCTTTACTTAAGCGTTCACCAACAGCCGCATTACTTGGTAATTCAATAATACCAAAATTATTCTCACCTATTAATAATTCTCTATCTGAACACATCATTGCCTGTGATTCAATACCACGAACGTTACTTTTCTTTAAAACTTTACTAGTTGCTGGGATCTTAGAGCCTGGTAAGGCAACTGCAACTTTAAGACCAATTTTCACATTCGTTGCGCCACATACTATTTGTAAGGTCTCGCTACCAATTGAAACTCTACACAATTGCAGACTATCTGCATTTGGATGAGGAATTACTTCAATCACTTGTCCAATAACAAAACCATCTAAAGAAGTTAAAAAATCATCAAAAGATTCAACTTCAAAGCCAAGCATAGTTAATCGCTTAACGATATCTTCAACATCTACATTTATATCGAGATGACGCTTTAACCAAGAAATTGTAAATTTCATCTAGAAAGCCCACCAAGAATAGTTGGTATATCAAGTGGCATAAACCCATAATGTTTAAGCCAGCGTAAATCTGAACAGAAAAAATTACGAAGATCTGGAATACCATATTTCAACATTGCAATTCGTTCTATACCCATACCAAAAGCAAAACCCTGATATTTACTAGGATCTATATTACAATTACTAAGCACTTCAGGATGAACCATGCCACAGCCAAGAATTTCAAGCCAGTCGGTTCCTAAGCCAATCTTTAATTCACCGTTATTTCTTAAACATCCAATATCAACTTCTGCAGACGGTTCGGTAAAAGGAAAGAAAGATGGGCGAAAGCGTACTGGCACACTATGTATTTCAAAGTAAGTTTTTACAAATTCAATCAAACATCCCTTAAGATGGCTCATATTTATTGTTTTCTCAATAACAAGACCTTCAACTTGATTAAACATTGGAGTATGAGTCATATCGAAATCACGCCTATAAACACGTCCAGGAGAAATTATTCTAATTGGTGGATTCTGAATCAACATAGTTCGAACTTGCACAGTCGAAGTATGAGTCCGTAATAAAAGTTGTGAGTCATTTCTTTTTCCTGGTAAAAAGAAAGTGTCAAACATACGTCGAGCTGGATGTTTATCAGGAAAATTCAGAGCCTTAAAGTTATTCTCATCATTCTCAATATCTGGCCCTTCTGCTAAAATGAAGCCCATTTGACCAAATATTGCAATAACCTCATCAATAGTTTGACTTATGGGATGAATACGACCAACTCTTTCATTGCGAACTGGAAGAGTAATGTCAATTTGTTCGTAACCCAAACGTTCATTTAAGATTTGTTCTTCAAGTATTATTTTTCGAACATTAATAGCATCTGAAATGGTAATTTTAGCATCATTTAGTGTTAAACCTATTTTCTTTCTAGCATCATTTGAAGAAAAGCCACATATCAATCCCATAAGTATCGAAATCGATCCTCTCTTACCAAGAGTGGATACACGTATATGCTCCAATTCATCTAGATTTTTGATCTTAGAAATAGTTTGCAGTGAATTATCAATCAATAATTCGACATTTTTAATTATGTCTTCTAATTTGTCCATTGATTTCAACTTTCACACAAGTAAAATAGAGGGAGTCGTCATAAAACTACCCCCTCTTTTAACATATCAGAATCAATTAATAGACTAAACTCATCAATAAAAGTGATTTTAGGCAACACCATTAAGAGCTTGCATTTGCTTTATCAACTAACATCTTAAATGCTTCTGGATTACGAATCGCGATATCTGATAACACTTTTCGATCAAGTTCGATCCCAATCTTCTTTATTCCACACATAAAGCTACTATAATCCATACCATTCTGACGGGCACCAGCATTTATACGTTGAATCCACAAAGAACGAAAATTTCGCTTTCGTTGTCGACGATCGCGATATGCATAGCAAAGCGCTTTCTCTACTCTTTCAATAGCAATGCGAAAGTTAGTGCTAGAACGACCTCGATAACCTTTGGCTAGTTTGAGAATTTTTCGATGACGAGCGTGTGAAGTAACGCCCCGTTTTACACGTGCCATAAATCAGGCTCCGTAAGGTAAGTAAAATTTTTTAATATTATGTGCATCTGCAGTTGAAACAATAAATGTTCCGCGATGCTGACGCTTCATTTTTGAAGTTTTAGCTGACAATTGATGACGTTTAAAAGCCACATTTGCCCGAACATTACCAAGACTAGTAATTCGAAAGCGTTTTTTAGCTGAACTCTTCGTCTTCATTTTTGGCACAATTTTAACTTCCTTTTTAACCTATACTTGAGCAAATAAGAAAACTTCACATACAATTAACTATCAATCATTTAGCTCGCAAAGTGTAAACTCATAATCAAACAATTGCAAGCCTGCGAGACAACACATCAACATAGTTGATTTATTTCTCAACAAACCATCCTAATTTTAATTAAGAATTTGTAAAATCATAAGAAAAAACGTTCTCTAAACTTAGCTTTTTCATCAAATGATTAATTACAAATCCATATATCAATTGAATAACTTATATTATTACAATACAAGAACCACATTTCTAAATGTTTTATATATCATAATACATTTATTTACACCAATAACTTTAATTAACGAGGTGCTATAATCATAATCATTTGACGACCTTCCATTTTAGGAAATTGCTCCACCTTATTCATGTTATCCAACTGTTCACGAATACGATCAAATAATTTTATACCTAGATCTTGATGTGCCATTTCGCGTCCACGAAAACGCAATGTTAATTTTACCTTACAGCCTTCATCAAGAAATTTACGTATAGCGCGTAATTTTACCTCATAGTCGTTATCGTCAATATTAGGATGAAATTTAATCTCTTTTACTTCAATTATTTTTTGCTTCTTGCGAGCCTCTGCTTTCTTTTTTTGAATTTCATATTTGTATTTTCCATAATCAATAATTTTACAAACTGGAGGATCAGCATTCGGTGAAACTTCAATAAGATCCAACCAAACAGTCGCTGCCATATTAAGCCCCTCACTAAGAGAAACAATTCCAACATCTTCTCCATCTTCATTAATCAGTCGAATCATGCTAGAATTTATTTCGTTATTGATACGCGGAGCATCTTTATTTTTTTTTGCTGGTATAGATGGTATAGAAATATTAACTATGTAAACTCTCCTATATTAATATAAATTAAATAATCAATACGTCATCATTATCTTTTTTAAACTAACAATAAATGAATAGTTTGTAGAGAATCATTAATTGCGATAAGCTTCATTTGTTAATAAACTAACTGCATCTTCTAGTGCAAGAATTTCTTTAATTTCATTACCAAGACGTCGTATCGCTACAGTATTAGTTTCAACTTCATGATTACCGACAATCAACAAAATTGGCACTTTAGCGAAATAATGCTCGCGAATTTTATAATTGATCTTTTCGTTCCTAAGGTCAAGATCAACTCGTAAACCAACTTTTTTCATTCTAGAAAAAACCAAATTCGCGTAATCATCAGCTTTATTAGTGATAGTTGCTATTATTAACTGTACAGGAGCCAACCATAATGGAAACCTACCTGCATGATGTTCAATTAAAATACCAATAAAACGCTCAAATGAACCGAGAATAGCACGGTGTATCATAACAGGATTTTTCTTTTTACCATTTTCAGAAATATATGTAGCATCAAGACATTTTGGCATTACAAAGTCTACTTGTAACGTTCCACATTGCCAATCACGTCCAATAGCATCACGCAATACGAATTCAAGTTTTGGACCATAAAAAGTACCTTCTCCAGGGTTACGTGTAACCTCTAAACCAGCTACATTTGCTGCATCTAGTAAAGCACTTTCTGCTTTATTCCAAATCTCATCAGAACCAGCACGAATTGCTGGACGATCAGAAAATCTTACACGAACCTCATCAAAACCAAAATCTCTATATACAATTTTAAGTAATTCACAAAAAGATACAGTTTCTGAAGTAATTTGATCTTCAGTACAAAAAATATGAGCATCATCTTGAGTAAAAGCACGCACTCGCATAATACCATGCATCGCACCAGATGGTTCATACCGATGACACGATCCAAACTCTGCCATACGCATAGGGAGATCACGATAACTACGAATACCGGCCCTAAAAATCTGTACATGACATGGACAGCTCATTGGCTTAATAGCTAATGTTCGTTCATCGGGAGTCTGTATAGTAAACATATTTGTACCAAATTTTTCCCAATGACCAGATGCTTCCCACAATGAACGATCAAGCAATTGAGGAGTTTTCACTTCTACATATTTAGCTTTCTCCAATTTATTACGAAGATAATTTTCAACAATTCTCCATAACGTCCATCCATTTGGATGCCAAAAAACACTACCTATTGCTTCGTCTTGCTGATGAAACAGATTCATCTCACGACCTAAACGACGATGATCTCGTTTTTCTGCTTCTTTTCTAATATTAATGTATGATTTTAGATCAGTATCATTAAACCAAGCTGTGCCATAAATACGCTGTAGCATTTCTTTTCGCGAATCGCCGTGCCAATAAGCACCAGCAACGTTCATCAGCTTGAAAGCTTTTCCTAGTTTTGCTGTAGATGGTAAGTGAGGCCCGCGACATAAATCAATAAATTTACCTTGACGATAAAGACTGATCGTTTGATCTATTGGAATTGAAGCAATTATTTCAGCCTTATATTTCTCGTTTATTCCTTCGAAAAAAGCAATAGCATCGTCACGAGCCCACTCTTCACGCGTGATAGTCTCGTTGCGTGCAACAATTTCGCACATACGAACTTCAATCTTTTCAAGATCATCAGGAATAAATGAAATGGATCGAGCAAAATCATAATAAAAACCATTGTCAATCGAAGGTCCAATAGTCACTTGACTTTCAGGATAAAGTTCCTTAACAGCCTCTGCCATTACGTGAGACGCGCTATGACGTAATAACATCAAAGCATCAGAATCGCGACAAGTAACAATGTAGATTGTTGCATCAACAGCAATAACAGTTGAAAGATCCATTAACTTTCCATTGACACGTAAAGCTAGTGCATGTTTTTCAAAACACGCACTAATATCTCTGGCAATTTCACTACCAGTTACTGGATGGTCATAGTAACGTAAACTTTCATCAGGTAGAGTAATAACAATCATATACGCGGTTACTCGCTCTTCAAAGATCGTATAGTTGTAATATGATTAATCAAAAATCGATCTAAACTCGACTAACAAATTTCTAAAACTAATAAACATAAAAACAATCAAACCAATTTAATATTAATACAACTCTTTTTCTAAAACGAGATTATAGTAATTAGCTTATAAATCACTATACATGTGTGATTATCTTATTTAATGTTGTTGACTAATTTCATGATATTGAAATTTTTTAAAAAATTAAATATTTTTTTCATTATTCATAATGAACAGATAACTCATTCTTTAAAACAGATATTACAGTTGTAACTGTAATATCTGTCAAATTATTACATTTTAATACAATAGCTGAGCCGCGTGGTGTACATAAAAAATTATTATCTGAAATTTTATTAGAAAGTAATACTATCGATCGACAACCAGATGTAGAAATTAAGTACATTGGTCCAGTATCATTGCCAACAGCCACTATAGCATTACGCGCCAACACAATGATATCAGAAAAACTAGTCTGATTAAGTAATGACAATGCCGATGGACACTTATTAATGATCGCTTGAATCTGATCAACGTCGTTCTTGGTACCAAGAACGACTGGAATAATTCCATTTTTTATAAAATAATTAGCAATTTCACCATAGCGATCAGATTGCCAACGTTTGCAAGATCTTCGCGATGAACACCCAGGCACTATCAAAGAATACCTAGGCGGTAAATTAAATCTCTTAACATCAGCTTTCACCCATGATAAATCTGATATTGGCGTTATTGGTATGTTAGCCATAGCAAGTTGTTCTGCCTGACGTTCAATATTATGAATAGAATTACGAATTGGATTAGCATGCGGATGAGAGCAATTACGTGCAATTCCAGACCAAGGAGGTTTTTTCATAATACGAAAATAAGATGAGCTACGATTTGATGTTTGCAAATCATAGACCATGTCAAAAGCAACTGATCTTAATTTTTTGCTAAATTTTATAAAATTAGATATGTTCCATATATGACATTTAGGATCAATCCAAATTTCATCAAAATAAGGACTTTGCTTAGCCAAAGCAACAAAAGCATGTGTCGTTAATAATGTGATTTTTGCTTCAGAATGATGATTACGAATTGCAGCGAACGGTCCAATAGATTGAATAAAATCACCTAATGCAGATAATTTGATAACAAGAATACGTTTTTGTTCATTCATTTTTCGCTAGCTATTACATCAATCATGATAAGATCTCGACATAAACATCGAGCGTACGCTTACACATCAATTCTCGAGTAAAATTATTTCTGACAAATTCAATAGCCTTAGTAGCTCGAACTTTTTTTTCAATCGAATCAAGATCCAATATGTAATTTAAAGCTGATGATAATGCAATGGGATTGTTTGGTGGAATCAATATCCCAGTTAAGCCATCTAACATATTTTCACAAGCCGCACCATTGTTAGTAGCTACTACTTGTCGTCCCATAGCTTGACTTTCAACTATTACACGACCAAAAGCTTCAGGGTCGGTAGAAGCAGATACCACTACATCTGCTAACATATAGGCAGCTGGCATATCGTTGCATTCATTTACTAGATAAACAATATCACTAAGATCATGCTTTTTAATCAATGAATTTATCTCGTTAGTATAAGATTCACGACCTTGATCTGAACCAACTAATAAACAACGAATATTTTGATATTTCATTATATGTTTCATTATAGCTATAGCCTCTATAAGTACCAATTGGCCTTTCCATCTAGTCAATCGTCCAGGTAGCATGATAACTGAGTGATTATCAGATAAACACCATCTTCGAGCTAATTTAATTATACGCTCTTTATTAACTCGTTCTGGATCAAAACGCGACAAGTCGATACCACGTTGTATAATACGAATTAAAGATGGATTGATTCTAAAAACTTTTTGTAGATGATCAGCGATAAACTGACTAGTGGCAATCACTAGTTCGCCTTTTGTCATAATGGAATTGTAAACGTTTTTTAATCCAAACATTCCAGCGTTGTAAGTTCCATGAAAAGTAGTTACAAAATGCACTTTAGTTCGTTTTGTAGCTAAATAAGCACTCCAAGCTGGAGCTCTAGATCGAACATGAACAATATCAATTCCATAATCACGAATAATCGCTTCTAGACGACTAATATTAGTTTTCATAACCAAAGGATTTTTGCTGTGCAGTGGAAGTTTGATATGATTAACGCCAAAGTTATTTAATTCGCTAACCATATGTCCACCATTTGAAGCAACTATAGAAGTCCATTTCGCTTCCATTAAAGCATTAGCAACATCGACAGTGCCACGCTCAACACCACCAGTAGTTAATGTTGGTAAAATTTGTAACACTACATTTTGACGTTTATTACTAATATGAATATCATTAAATTTTTCTGAAACAATCATTCGGAACCATAATCATGATGCAAACATCTGGAATTTCTACCAAAACCAGCATATTAACACGAGATTATTGTTCTGCAATTGCTTATAATAAGTTGAATGGAGAAAATCCTGGAATTGTTTTCATTCATGGATTTAAATCTAATAAAAATAGTGAAAAAGCACTTGCTATTGAAAATTTCTGCGCCAATCATAATAAAGCTTTTATTCGTTTTGATATGAGTGGGCATGGAGAAAGCGCTGGTAATTTTGAAGATGGTACTATTAGCTCTTGGACAAATGATGTAATAGATGTTCTTGATTCATTAACATCAGGACCTCAAATTCTAATTGGATCTAGTATGGGTGGATGGTTAATGTTATTAGCTACGCTGGCTCGGTGTAATCGAATTGCTGGTCTTTTTGGTTTAGCAGCAGCGCCAGACTTCACAGAAGAATTAATTTTTAACTCTTTTAATGAGAAACAAAAAGAAACATTATTGAGAAAAAATTACATCATGATTAAAAATTGTTCAGAAGCGCTTTTAGTCAGCAATAAGTTGATCAAGGATGGTAGAAAGCATTTAATCTTACAAAAACAGATTAATATAACATGTCCAATTCGACTTATTCATGGACAAAAGGATAATGATGTTCCTTGGAATACCGCACTTCGTTTACAAGAACGTTTAGTATCAGATGATGTTGAGGTAATTTTAATAAAGTCATCAGATCATCATCTTAATAAACCTGATGATATAGTTCTTATAAAAGAAGTTTTAGATAGTTTAATAAAAAAATCTAAAAATTTGCTTAATTTGTAATTAAAATGTACTAGAGAACAACTTCATATCAACCACTACAAACATATATATTTTAATTAATAAAGGAATCATATCATGAAACTAAACTTGAGTTTGC
>JAITNJ010000014.1 GCA_031290545.1 Rhodospirillaceae bacterium
ACCAATTGTACCAACATTACAGTGCGGTTTTACACGCTCAAACTTTGCCTTAGCCATTTTTCGATAAATCCATTTTATTTTTTTGCAGAAAATATTAACTAAATTAGTTTATCTAACCTGCCAACTTAGCGCAGATTTCTTCGGATACGTTTGATGGTACTTCAGAATAATGATCAAAATGCATGCTATATTGTGCACGCCCTTGACTCATTGATCGTAATGTATTTACATAACCAAACATATTTGCCAATGGAACTATAGCTTCTATAACTCTAGCATTACCACGACTATCCATGCCATTAATTTGACCACGACGACTATTCAAATCACCAATAATATCACCCATATAACTTTCTGGAGTCACCACTTCAACTTTCATCATAGGTTCCAATAATTTTGGATTAGCTTTGGCTATACCTTCGCGAAAAGCTGCGCGAGTAGCAATCTCAAAAGCAAGCACACTAGAATCAACATCATGACATGCCCCATCATAAAGAGTAGCCTTAAAGTCAACCATTGGAAAACCTGCAAGCACACCACTTTCCATAGACAACTTCAGACCTCTTTCTACGCCAGGAATATACTCTTTAGACACCGAACCGCCAACAACGGTATTATTAAATATAAAACCACCACCAATCTCATTTGGCTCAAAACGAATCTTGACTCTAGCAAACTGACCAGAACCACCAGTTTGTTTCTTGTGAGTATAATCGCATTCATAAACTTTAGATATTGTCTCACGATAAGCTACTTGTGGAGCGCCAATATTAGCTTCTACATGAAATTCACGTTTCATACGATCAACTATAATTTCAAGATGAAGTTCACCCATACCCTTGATCACAGTCTGACCAGACTCTTGATCAGTTGTAACACGAAAAGATGGATCTTCGGTAGCAAGACGAGATAGTGCCATACCCATCTTTTCCTGATCGGCCTTGGTCTTTGGTTCAACAGCTATTTCTATAACTGGCTCTGGAAATTCCATATGTTCAAGAACTACCATATCGTTTTGTGAACACAAAGTATCACCGGTAGTAGTAGTGTCTTTAAGACCAACAAAAGCAACTATATCTCCAGCATGAGCTTCCTTGATTTCTTCACGAGAATTAGCATGCATTAATAACATACGACCAACACGCTCACGTTTGTTCTTTGCTGTATTTTGAACATAAGTTCCTGCCTCAATAACACCAGAATAAATACGAATAAAAGTTAGAGAACCAACAAACGGATCATTCATAATCTTAAAAGCTAATCCAACAAATGGTTCGTCATCAGACGCAAGCTTAGCAATCTCAACATTTGTATTAATTTTAACACCTTTGATAGGTGGAATATCAATTGGTGCTGGTAAATAATCAACAATAGCGTCAAGTAGAGGTTGAACACCCTTATTTTTAAAAGCAGACCCACATAATATAGGAACGAATGACATAGAAATTGTACCAATACGAATACATTTCTTAATAGTCTCTTCATCTGGATCAGTGCCAACAAGGTAAGCATTCATAGCATCATCGTCCATTTCAACAATCATCTCAAATAAATCATGACGATATTTCGCTACCTTTCCTATTAATTCTGCAGGAATTGGACAATCATAAAATTCAGAATCAGGACTCCCGTCTTTCCAAATCACAGCAGTATTACGCACTAAATCTACCAAACCAGAATATTCTGATTCTTCACCAATTGGCAAATGAAGAACTAATGGACGAACTCCAAAACGATCAGCAATCATATCAACACATCGATAAAAATTTGCTCCTACACGATCCATTTTATTAATGAAACAAATTCGCGGTACATTGTATTTATCAGCTTGACGCCAAACAGTCTCTGATTGTGGCTCTACTCCAGCCACTGAATCAAATACAGCCACAGCACCATCAAGAACACGCAGAGAGCGCTCAACTTCAATAGTAAAATCAACGTGACCTGGAGTATCAATAATATTGATACGATGATCACGCCAGAACGTTGTTGTGGCAGCAGAAGTAATTGTAATGCCGCGTTCTTGCTCTTGTTCCATCCAATCCATAGTGGCAGTACCCTCATGTACTTCGCCAATCTTATAAGATTTTCCTGTGTAATAAAGAATACGTTCAGTAGTAGTCGTTTTACCGGCATCAATGTGAGCCATTATTCCAATATTACGATAACAACTGATTGGTGTTTGACGTGTCATTTTACTTCCAAAGCCTAAAATAATTACCAACGATAGTGAGAAAATGCTTTGTTAGCCTCTGCCATACGATGTGTATCTTCACGCTTCTTTACGGCAACTCCACGATTATTAATAGCATCAATAAGTTCACCAGAAAGTCGATCTACCATCGTAGTCTTATCACGCTTACGAGCACTATCAATTAACCATCGTATTGCTAGAACCTGCCGACGATCAGAACGAACTTCGATCGGAACCTGATATGTAGCGCCACCAATACGACGCGAACGAACCTCAAGCGCTGGTTTTATATTCTCAAGAGCCATATGAAATACTTTAATTGCGTCTTGTCCAATTTTTTTCTCAACATAATCAAGGACACTATATACAATCGCTTCAGCTTTAGATTTTTTACCGTCGAACATCATACAATTGATAAATTTAGCAAGTACAATGTCATTGTACTTCGCATCTGGCAGAATTTCACGCTTCTCAGCAACATGACGACGAGACATAATAGTTTTTACCTTTATTTTGGACGCTTAGTACCGTATTTCGAACGACATTGACGACGATCTATTACACCTTGTGTATCTAGCGTACCTCGAATAACATGATACCGAACACCAGGAAGATCTTTAACACGCCCACCACGAATCATTACAACTGAATGCTCTTGAAGATTATGACCTTCGCCAGGAATATAACTCGTAACTTCGAAACCATTAGTCAAGCGAACGCGAGCAACTTTACGGAGCGCTGAATTAGGCTTACGCGGAGTAGTAGTATAAACACGAATGCAAACACCACGTTTTTGAGGACAAGCTTGAAGAGCAGGAACTTTATTACGCAATGTCTCTGGCTCACGTGACTTTCGGATCAATTGATTAATTGTCGGCATACAAAACCACCTCATTTTTATTGCAAATAAAACAATAAAATTACGAAATTCTACGATTAATTTATAAAGTATTGTTTCGAATAATATACGAGCACACTAAAGAAATCGAAAGTAAAAATGTTACTTCCCTCATTTACTATCTATTCATATTTAGAAAAGATAACACTCGCACATAGTAACGAGAACTAAACTTCACGTCAAGAGATTCTGTAATTAGATTCAATTTATAGATTTACTTATTAAAAATAATTAAAATATTTAATTATTAATTAAATATTCTTTTTTAAAAAGCTTTAACATTTTTTCACTATTTAATATAAAAGTATCAACTATCAAATAATACCAATAAATTTGGTGTGAAAATTAAGATTCATTATCAACATTGATTTGTTGTTTGCGATCACATTTTCTTGCAATATATTTCATACGATTAACCATCGCACCAGTTCCAGCAGGAATCAAATTGCCAACAATAACATTTTCTTTCAAACCAACCAAATTGTCAATTCTGCTTGATACAGCTGCTTCAGTTAATACACGAGTAGTCTCTTGAAATGAAGCGGCTGAAATAAAAGAATCTGTCTGTAAGCTAGCTTTCGTAATTCCTTGTAATATCGGCTTTCCTGAAGCAGGACGCTTATGCATCTTGATCATTTTCTTATTTTCATCTTCAAAATTATGTCGGTTAATTTGTTCTCCAATTACAAAGATAGTATCGCCACTATCTATAATTTCGACCTTTTGTAACATCTGACGAACTATCACTTCAATATGCTTGTCGTTAATTTTAACCCCTTGCATACGATAAACATTTTGAATTTCGTTAATTAAATAATTAGCTAATACCTCAATACCCAATGCATCAAGAATATCTTGTAATACTGGGTTACCGTCCATCAACATATCGCCCCTTCGAACATAATCACCATCCTGCACAGAAATATGCTTACTCTTAGATATTAAATATTCTACTTTATTGTCACCATTTTCTGGAACAATAAGAATGCGTCGCTTAGATTTATATTCTTTACCAAGCTCTACACGACCATCAATATTAGAGATAATTGCATGATCTCTAGGCTTTCTAGCTTCGAAAAGCTCTGCCACACGAGGCAAACCACCTGTAATATCGCGAGTTTTTGAAGATTCTCTAGGAATATTAGCTAATACATCACCAGCATTAACACTTTGCCCATCCTCTACAGAAAGAATAGCATCCACTGACATAAAATAAGAATTGACACTACTGTCAGCTTTCGTTTTTTTATTGTATATCATTTTACTATTCTTATCATTTATTACTGCAATCTGAGGACGCAAAAGTGCACTTCTAGATTGCTGTTTCCAGTCGATCACTACTTTACTGGCAATTCCAGTAGTTTCATCTATCACTTTACGAATAGACAACCCATCGATTAAATCAAGATAATTAACTATACCGTTGGATTCTGTCAAAATAGGTAACGTAAACGGATCCCATTCAACAAGCTTAGTGCCTTTAACAACAACACTATCGTCATTAACTAATAATCTTGCACCGTACGGTACCCTGTGATGAGCTTTCTCACGACCACTAGCATCAATTAGGATCATTTCGCAATTTCTTGACATCACAACTGTTTGCCCAATCGAATTAGTTACAGTAGTGCAGTTTTGTAATTTAACCTTAACATCTGATGCAGATTCTATAGTAGATTGAACAACGCTACGTTGTGCTGCACCGCCAATATGAAAAGTTCGCATTGTTAACTGAGTTCCTGGTTCACCAATAGATTGAGCAGCAATTATACCAACGGCCTCGCCAACATTGATTTTTATACCACGAGATAAATCACGACCGTAACAAGTAGCACAAATTCCAATCTTAGACTCGCAAGTTAACGCTGAACGAACGCTAACAGACTCGATAGAATTTCCTTCAATAATTTCAACCATAACTTCGTCGATCAAATAACCAGCATCACAAATATTTTCTCCAGTTATAGGATTAATCACTGAATGTAATGCCGTTCTCCCAAGAATCCTTTCACCCAAAGTATCGATCACTTCTCCACCATCAACCACTGGTGTTAACGTAATACCATTAGTGGTTCCGCAATCATCATCAACAATAATAGCATCTTGAGAAACATCAACCAAGCGACGAGTTAAATAACCTGAATTAGCAGTTTTTAGTGCAGTATCAGCCAATCCCTTACGAGAACCATGGGTTGAGTTAAAGTACTCCAACACGGTAAGACCTTCTTTAAAATTTGAAATAATTGGTGTTTCAATAATCTCACCAGACGGTTTAGTCATCAAGCCACGCATACCTGCCAATTGCTTCATTTGTGTTGCAGAACCTCGAGCACCAGAATGTGTTATAATATATACAGAATTAACCGGAGCGCCAGGTTTTGTTGTGCTAATTCCTTGCATCATAGCAGCAGCCACATCATCAGTACACTTTGACCAAATGTCTACTACTTTGTTATGTTTTTCACCTTGAGTAATTAAACCGTCTTGGTATTGCTGCTCATATTCTTTTACACGCCCCCAAATCTTATTAATCATCATCTTCTTAGAAGAAGGAACTATCAAATCATCTTTACCAAAAGAAATTCCTGATCTACCTGCATAAATATAACCAAGATTCATGATACGATCTGCAAAAATAACTGTTTCTTTCTGACCGCAATGACGATAAACAATATCGATGACATTCTGAATGTCTTTCTGAGTCAATAATTGATTGATCAATAGAAATGGTATTTTTGGATGACGTGGTAAAATTTCAGATAATAACATTCGTCCAACAGTTGTATTAACAAGAATAGTTATTGAATGATTATTCTCATCTACTGTTTTATAACGACATTTTACTTTTGCATGCAGACTAACAACTTTAACATCAAGAGCATGTCGAAGTTCTTCAATATTTGAAAAAGTCATATTTTCACCTATTTCATTAGGTAACTCCATTGTGAGATAATAAATACCGAGCACAATATCTTTACTAGGAACAATGATCGGCTTACCGTTAGCAGGTGAAAGAATATTGTTAGTCGACATCATTAATACACGAGCTTCTAATTGAGATTCCAATGATAAAGGTACATGAACGGCCATTTGATCACCATCAAAATCTGCATTGAAAGCAGCACAAACTAAGGGATGTAATTGAATAGCTTTTCCTTCAACTAAAACTGGCTCAAAAGCTTGCACGCCCAAACGATGTAGCGTAGGTGCGCGATTTAATAAAACTGGATGTTCGCGAATCACCTCTTCGAGAATATCCCATACTTCAGAACGCTCATTTTCAACCATCCTTTTAGCTGCTTTGATTGTAGTTGCCATGCCATAAAGTTCTAGTTTTGAATAAACAAATGGTTTAAATAATTCCAGTGCCATTTTCTTTGGTAAACCACATTGATGTAACTTTAGTTCTGGCCCAACGATAATAACCGAACGACCAGAATAGTCTACGCGCTTACCGAGAAGATTTTGACGAAATCTACCTTGTTTACCTTTCAACATATCAGATAGTGATTTCAAAGGACGTTTATTTGCACTATTAGTGATAGCACGACCACGACGACCATTATCAAACAACGCATCTACAGATTCTTGTAACATACGTTTTTCATTACGCACAATAATATTTGGAGCATGCAATTCAATTAGACGCTTCAAACGATTGTTACGATTAATAACTCGACGATAAAGTTCGTTTAAATCAGAAGTGGCAAACCTACCACCATCTAGAGGAATTAGAGGGCGTAACTCAGGAGGAATCACTGGAATTACTTTAAGAATCATCCATTCAGGATGCGAATCAGATTCCATAAAGGCCTTGATCAAATTTAATCGTTTGACTAACCTTTTACGTTTAATATCGGACATTTTTTCACAAAGTTCGATCGTTAGTCGATCATTTTCAGCTTGCAAATCAATATTTTCTAGCATAGAGTGAATCACTTCGGCGCCAATTCCAACTGAAAAATTATCTTCTCCATATATATCAATAACTTCTTGAAGCTGTTCTTCTGAAAGCAATTCATGTAATTTTAATGATGTCAATCCTGGCTCAGTAACAATATAATTTTCAAAATAAAGAACACGTTCTAGATTCTTCAGCGACATATCAATCAGCAAGCCTATTCTGCTTGGTAATGATTTAAGAAACCATATATGAGCAACAGGAGAAGCTAACTCTATATGACCCATTCGCTCACGACGCAACTTAGATAAAGTAACCTCAACGCCACATTTTTCACAAATAACACCGTGATATTTCATTCGTTTGTATTTTCCACACAAACATTCATAATCCTTGATTGGGCCAAAAATACGTGCACAAAATAAACCGTCACGCTCTGGTTTAAAAGTTCGATAGTTGATAGTTTCAGGTTTCTTAACCTCACCATAAGACCAAGACCTAATACGTTCCGGACTTGCTATAGAAATTTTAATTTGATCGAAAGACTGTCTTTCGTTAGACCGATCAAAAATTTTCATTAGTTCATTCATAAGATCGACTCTCTCGTTCTACTGAGACTAAAAAAGTGTACGAAAAGAATATAATTCATTTGTGATTTTCTTTTTCAAGCTTGAACTTAATAGTTACGTTGATTAAATTCAATGTTAAGACCTAACGAACGCAACTCTTTAACTAGTACGTTGAATGATTCAGGAACGCCAGATTCAAAAAAATCGCTGCCGCGAACGATCGCTTCATAGATTTTAGTACGACCAGATACGTCATCTGACTTAACAGTCAACATTTCTTGCAAAGTATAGGCAGCACCATAAGACTCAAGAGCCCAAACTTCCATTTCTCCAAAACGCTGACCACCAAAATGAGCCCTACCACCCAATGGTTGTTGCGTAACCAGCGAATAAGGTCCAATAGATCGAGCGTGAATCTTTTCATCAACTAAGTGGTGTAATTTCAACATATAAATATATCCGACAGTTACTTTTCGATCGAATTTTTCTCCTGTGCGACCATCAATTAGAGTAATCTGACCCGATGAATCTAAACCTGCTTGCTTTAACATTTTTACAATATCAGATTCATTCGCACCGTCAAACACAGGAGTCGACATTGGAACACCAGAACGCATATTTGAGCCCATCTCTAAAATTTCGCTGTCAGTCAGGTTAACAATGTCCTCTTGATAGTTTTTTTCTCCATAAATACATTTAAATCGATCTCGAAGATCGTGTATCGTGTTTATTTGATGGTTGATACCATCAACAATCTCTCCAATTTGTCTCCCTAGATTAGCCGAAGCCCATCCAAGATGAGTTTCCAAAATTTGTCCAATATTCATACGTGATAATACACCTAATGGGTTAAGCACTAAATCAACGGCTTGCCCATTCTCTAAATGTGGCATATCTTCAATTGGCATAATTCGTGAAATCACACCCTTGTTACCGTGTCGTCCTGCCATTTTATCTCCAGGCTGTAAATGACGTCTCATCGCAACAAATACCTTGACTATCTTCATAACTCCTGGTGGCAAATCATCACCATCTTGTAATTTTTCAACTTTATTTTCAAAACGTTTCTGTAATCTATTAATACATTCATCAAACAATAATTTTAACGCCTCAATGTTGCTCATTACAACATCAGATTCAACTACTATACTTCTCCATTGACTTTTATTTATTTCAGTAAGCATGTTTTCAGTTAATACGCTGCCAACCTTAATCTTCTTTAAATCATTAATCACGATCTGATTGATTAACAAATTCTTAAGTCGATCATAGAATGATCTTTCAAGAATGAGTCTTTCATCATCACGATCTTTAGCTAAACGTTCAATTTCAACACGTTCAATAGTGATCGCACGTTCATCTTTTTTAACACCACGACGAGAAAAGACACGAACTTCTGTAACAACACCTGACATTCCAAGCGGAAGACGAAGTGAAGTGTCACGAACGTCCAAAGCCTTTTCTCCAAATATTGCTCGTAATAATTTCTCTTCTGGAGTTATTGGAGATTCACTCTTTGGTGTTACTTTACCAACCATAATATCGCCAGAATTAACTTCAGCTCCAACATAGACAATGCCTACTTCATCTAGAAGCCTAAGAGATTCATCTCCTATGTTCGGAATATCTCTAGTAATCTCCTCTTGTCCAAGTTTAGTATCACGCGCCATAATCTCGAATTCTTCAATATGAATCGAAGTAAAAACGTCATCACGAACAAGTCTATCTGAAATGAGAATTGAGTCTTCAAAATTGTAACCGTTCCATGACATGAAAGCTACAAGCACATTACGACCTAAAGCTAATTCACCAAACTGCGTACTAGTTCCATCAGCAATAACGTCATCGCGAGATACATAATCTCCAACTCTAACTAAAGGACGCTGATTAATACAGGTACTCTGATTAGATCGCTGAAATTTCATTAAGTTGTAAATATCTACACCAGGTACCATTGTTGATGTTTCTTCGACGGCCCTTACAACAATACGAGTCGCATCAACATGATCAACAACACCAGATCTTTTAGCAGTAATCATAGCTCCGGAATCACGAGCAACATCGCTCTCTATTCCTGTTCCAATAAGTGGTGCCTTAGCATGCAAAAGTGGTACAGCCTGACGTTGCATATTTGATCCCATAAGGGCACGATTAGCATCATCATTTTCAAGAAATGGTATCAGCGCCGCAGCCACTGATACCAATTGCTTAGGAGAAACATCAATAAAATTGATCTCTGTAGCTGGAATCAACACAAAATCGTTATTACGACGGCAACTAATTAGATCTTCAATAAAGTATCCTTCATTATTCAATGGAGCGTTAGCTTGAGCGATAGCATAATGCTCTTCTTCTATAGCAGACAAATAAAGTACTTCATCAGTAACCATGCCATTTATAACTCGTCTATAAGGACTTTCTATAAATCCATATTTATTAATTTTAGCATAAGTTGCTAGCGAATTAATCAACCCTATATTCTGACCTTCCGGGGTTTCAATTGGACAAATACGACCATAATGAGTTGGGTGTACATCGCGCACTTCAAAACCGGCACGTTCACGGGTCAACCCGCCAGGACCAAGTGCTGACAATCGTCGTTTATGAGTAATTTCTGATAACGGATTAGTTTGATCCATAAATTGTGACAACTGTGAAGAACCAAAGAATTCACGTATAGATACTATCACTGGCTTAATATTAATTAGATCATGCGGCATCATTATACTAATATCTGCTGAGGACATGCGCTCGCGTATTACTCTTTCCATACGTTGCAGTCCAAGTAAATATTGATTTTCCATCAATTCACCAGCAGAACGAATATGTCGATTGCCTAAATGATCAATATCATCGATATCACCCTTACCATCTCTTAAATCAATCAATACTTTAATTATCCTTAATAAATCTTCTTTACGTAACGTACGAATACTATTCGGTACATCAGTAAAAGATAAACGAGAATTCATTTTTACACGACCGACAATAGATAAATCATAACGCTCAGAATTAAAAAATAATCCTTTAAACAAATTTTCAGCAGTTTCAAGTGTTGGTGGTTCACCGGGACGCATTACACGATAAATATCCGCTAAAGCATCTTCACGACAAGTATTTTTATCTATCGCTAGAGTATTGCGAATATAAAAACTTGTATTAGTGTAATCATTACTAGTTAGTAATGACACCTCAACTTCACCGCTCTTAGTTTCAAGAAAATTCAACATTTCAAGAGTCAACTCTTCCCCAACCTCACAAAATATTTCTCCTGTTTCTTCGTCAACAATATCTTGTGACAAATAAGATCCGATAAGATCTTCAGATAACACAATAATCTCTGACAATTTGCTATCAAGTAACTTTTTAATAGTTCGTGGAGTTATTTTAGTATTTGCTTTAACTATTATTTTACCAGTTTTAGCATCAATTAAATCGTGAGTAAGTTTTGTTCCTTTTATACGATCTATATTAAAAGCTGTTTTCCATCCATAAGCACAAAAAGAATATGTAATATTATTGTAAAAATAATTAAGAATTTCTTCTGATGACATGCCAAGAGATGGTATATTATCTATATTGTTATCGGCTTTCTCACGTAATTTGACTGTCTCTTCAGAATCTAATGCATAAAGCAGCGTAGTTACAGGTAATTTACGTCGACGATCAATACGGAAATAAAGAATATCTTTTGCATCAAATTCAAAATCAAGCCAAGAACCACGATATGGAATAATTCTAGCAACAAATAAATATTTTCCAGATGAATGAGTTTTTCCATTATCGTGATCAAAGAAAACTCCAGGACTTCTATGCATCTGTGAAACTATAACACGCTCGACACCATTAATCACAAATGTGCCGTTAGTTGTCATTAGAGGTATATCTCCCATATAAGTACTTTGTTCTTTGATGTCACGAATTGAACGTGCGTTAGTTTCTTCGTCAATATCCCAGATCAATAAACGTAACGTTACTCTTAATGGCGCAGCAAATGTCATGCCACGTTGCTGACATTCTTCTACATCGTACTTAGGAGACTCAAATTCATATTTGACAAATTCCAAAACTCCACGTTCAGCAAAATCTTTAATTGGAAATACAGACTTAAAAATCTCTTGTAAACCACTATCAATACGCATCTCAGGTGACGTATACATCTGTAAAAAACGTTCGTAAGAACTCTTTTGTACTTCGATCATATTTGGTATCGGTATAATTGAAGGAATACGTCCAAAATTTTTACGAATATTCTTCAGTTTCGCATAGGATTCAGCCATTACTACTCCTTGTTAATTAAAATTCCTATCACTTAGCATTATTTGCTTATCTTCTAATTTAATCTTATCAAACAAGAAATCATTAAAAAGCAACGTGATCACTTTTCTATCTAGCTCTATCGAAAAAATAAAGTTAAATAAATAAAATATAAATTCAAATTTATAACTTTGATATAAATTGATCAGTTCACTTAAGGAATTAAAAAAAGAAGTGACATTAAAATCATAAAGACGTTGATCATAATCAGCAACAATCGTCTTTTTGATTCTATATCAAAACATTCTAAGTAATTTTATTTAATTTCGACTTTAGCGCCTGCGTCTTCAAGAATTTTTTTGATCTTCTCAGCTTCTTCCTTGTTAACACTTTCTTTGATCGGTTTTGGAGTAGCCTCAACAAGGTCTTTAGCTTCTTTCAGTCCTAAACCAGTAATCGAACGCACTTCCTTAATAACAGTGATCTTTTTTGCACCAATTTCAAGAAGAACTACATCAAATTCTGTCTTTTCTTCGACTTTAGCGACACTATCGACAATTTCAGCCACAGCAATTGGGGCAGCAACAATCGGAGCTGTAGCTAAAACGCCCCATTTCTTTTCCAAAAGTTTTGAAAGTTCAGATGCTTCAATAACAGTTAAACATGAAAGATCATCAACCAATTTAGAAAGATCAACCATTATAATTTACTCCAGATATGTATGTTTTAAAACTTTGTATATTGTTTATAAGCTAATAATCTTTAAATAGCTTTACTTTTCTCTATTTTGACAAATAAAATACGAACAATTTGTTCACCAAGAACTTGCAGTATGTTGACAATATGTGCAGCAGGAACTTGAATTATACCTAGTAATTTTGAACGGAGTTCATCAAGAGGTGGTAACATGGCCAATGATTGTATATCATCTGCACTAAGCACATTTTTTCCAAGAGCACCTCCAACAATAACAAATTTATCATTATCTTTAGCAAAAACTACACTGATCTTTGCTACAGATATAGGATCTTTCGAATAAATAATAGCCGTAGAACCAGTTAACATATTAGCAAGTGCTTCAAACTCAGTGTCAATCAAAGCAAGACGAGTAAGTCTATTTTTAGTTATCTTTAAACTAGCACCAACACTACAAATCTTTCGACGAAAATCAGTAATTTCAGCTACAGTCAATCCGTTATTATGAACAACAACAGCAGCAGTTGTCTTAACAAATTTTTCGTGCAACGACGAAATTAAGTCAGATTTTTCTTTGCGATCCACGATGATCTATCCATAAAAGAGTCAAAATATTTAAACATTTTAATATAGTTAATATAATTTTTTATTTCTTAAAACAAAAAAGAGTTCATTTATTAAATGATACAAACCAATTTGTATTAAAATTCAAACAAAGACCAATTCTTCAAAAAATAAATTTAAGAAATCATTAATTCTTATTTTAAGAAATTCATTTAAACTTCTTGTTTAAATTAAAAACACAATCGTGTAAAAAAAACGATCTAACGTTTCTTACTAAAATTCAAATTACAAAACTTACTAAAAATTATTAATATCCAGCTTAATTCCAATACCCATAGTCGAACTCACAGACGCTCTCTGTAAAAAAATACCTTTAACGCCAATAGGACGAACCATGTTAACAGCATCAACAAATGCTCTTATATTGATCGCTAAATCCTCATCGCTAAAACTTGCCTTACCAATACCAGCATGCACGATTCTTGATTTTTCGGAACGAAATTGAACTTGACCATTCTTAGCAGAATTAACAGCATCATGGATATTTTGTGTTACTGTTCCAAATTTCGGATTAGGTATCAATCCACGCGGACCAAGAATTTTACCTAATTTACCAACTAAACTCATCATATCAGGTGTAGCGATACATCGATCAAAATCAATCTTACCATTCTGCACATCTTCGATCAAATCCTCAGCGCCAACTAAATCGGCCCCAGCAACCCTGGCCTCATCTGCTTTAACGCCTTTAGCAAAGACAGCAACACGTATCGTTTTCCCTGTACCATTTGGCAGATTAACAACACCACGAACAACTTGATTGGACTGATGTGAATCAATACCTAGATTAAGAGCAATCTCTATGGTTTCATCAAATTTGGCAACAGCATTAGCCTTAACTATTTTAATGGCATCAATAAGGGGGTAAAATTTATCGTTATTAATTCCATTAGAAATTGACTTGATGCGTTTACATACTTTCATTTAATTATACCACCTTAAGACCCATAGCCCTGGCAGAGCCGACAATCATAGCACATGCTGCATCAACATCATTAGCATTTAAATCTACCATTTTTTTCTCAGTGATTTCTTTAATCTGTGACATTGTCACTTCTCCAACAAAAGACTTACCTGGAGTTTGCGAACCTTTTTCTAAAGACGTAACTTTCTTTAAGAAATAAGAAACAGGTGGAGTTTTTGTTATAAAGGAAAATGTACGATCAGCAAAGACAGTTATAACAACTGGAATTGGTATGCCGACCTCCATTCCTTGAGTTTGTGAATTAAATGCTTTACAAAATTCTATTATATTCAAACCACGTTGACCAAGCGCAGGACCAATCGGTGGAGAAGGATTTGCTTTTCCAGATGGAACTTGTATTTTTACAAAACCGATTACTTTTTTCACTATTAATAAATCCTATTCAGCTAACAAAAAATCAGTGTTAGCAATAAACACTGCCATCATTTATTAATTATAATCTAAATCAAAACAGAATAAATATCCAGTAATTTCTAAAGCTTCTCAACTTGAGAATATTCTAATTCAACAGGAGTCAAACGACCAAATATTGAAACCTCCACTTTAAGACGTGCTTTTTCTTCATCTATTTCTCTTACTAAGCCATTAAAAGATGTAAAAGGACCATCAGAAACCAGTACCTGCTCACCAATTTCAAAGACAATTGAAAGCTTAGGACGTGCGATTCCTTCTTGTACTTGCCTTATAATTCGATCTACATCAGAATCTGAAACTGGTGACGGGTGACCTTTACCTCCTAAAAAACCACCAATCTTAGGCATATTTTTTATTAAGTGCCATGATTCATCATTTAGATCCATTTTAATAAAAATATAACCTGGAAAAAACTTTCTTTCAGTATTAATTTTATTACCACCACGTATTTCTACAACTTCTTCTACTGGTACAAAAATTTGATCAAATCGTTCAGATAATCCCTTTTGATCCGCCTGTTCGCGTATTAACTTAGCAATTTTCTCTTCAAATCCAGAATAAACATTAAGCACATACCAACGATGAGCCATCAATCAGGATCCTAATCCAAAAATTAATTTAACAATATAGGAAAAAAACTGATCAATTATCAAAAAAAATATTGAAACAAATGTTACCATAAGAAAAACCATTCCTGTAAAAACAATTGTTTCTTTACGTGATGGCCAAGTAACCTTAGTAACTTCTTGCCGAACTTGACGAAAAAACAATCCTATACTACCAATCTTTACCATTACTACAATCCGTACAAGTTTCTTTGTATAAATATTTAACTGTTGATATACAAACTGGCAGGAGTGAAGAGACTCGAACTCCCAACTTCCGGTTTTGGAGACCGGTGCTCTACCAATTGAGCTACACTCCTAAAATGTGTCACTTTTAAAAACCAAAATGACACCAACATGAATGAATCTCACTAGGCATTCACACTTTAATATGTTCATCATTCGATGATTGATGAAACTACACCAGCACCAATAGTACGCCCACCCTCGCGAATAGCAAAGCGCAAACCTTCGTCCATAGCGATCGGTGCAATCAATGTAA
>JAITNJ010000016.1 GCA_031290545.1 Rhodospirillaceae bacterium
CTAATGCTTCTAGTATTCTTGCTCAAGCTAAACAAAATGCTAGAACACATGCACCACTTCCACCTGAAGTAGTTGCATATCAAGAAGAGCAAGCAAGAGCTATAAGATTAATGGATAATGAAATACTTAATACTGGTGGTGGTTGTATGGCTAATATTATATCTACTGAGTTTTAGTCAACTATGCCTAATAGTTCGTTTAGATAAATGGATCTTTTTAATTGTACATATTCCTAATATGAATTTTCTTGTAAAACGATATGAGTTTAATTTATCTATTGTGTAAGAGTAATTTTACCCATATTAAGAAATTTTTCACGTCTTCGTGATCGCAAAACACCACCTTCTAATAAAATTAAATTTTTTAACGAATATTCAATGTGATCGCCAAGCGTGTCTATTGTCCACTCTGGATTGCGATGAGCGCCTCCTAGTGGTTCTGGAATGATTTCATCTATGATTGCAAGTTTATGTAGATCTTGTGCAGTGATGCGCAAAGCCTCGGTAGCATCTTTAACAGCATCAACATTTCGCCAAAGAATTGATGCACAACCTTCAGGACTTATTACTGAATAAATTGCATGTTCTAGCATTAACACAACGTTACCAACAGCTAAAGCGATAGCACCACCAGAGCCACCTTCTCCTATGATTGCTGAAATCAGAGGTACACGAAGATTAATGCAGATTTCAATTGATCGTGCTATTGCTACAGCCTGTCCACGTGCTTCTGCATCAATACCTGGATAAGCTCCAGAAGTATCAATTAGAGTTAAAATTGGAATATGAAAATGATCGGCCATTTTCATTAATCTGCTAGCTTTTCGATATCCTTCAGGCTTTGCCATACCAAAATTATGACGTAATCTCGATTCTATATCATGACCTTTTTGATGACCGATAATCATTATTGATTGACCCCGAAAACGCCCTAATCCACCAATGATTGCCTTATCTTCGGCAAAGTAACGATCGCCAGCCAATGGAACGAAATTTGATATTAATCGTTCTATATAATCTGATAAATGTGGTCGATCTGGGTGACGTGCTACTTGTAGTTTCTGCCATGGCGTGAGTTTACTATAAGTGTGACGAAGAAGTTTATTTATTTTTGCTTGAAGACGATTGATTTCGGTGGTGATATTAATTCCATCTAGATTGCTTAAGTTGCGTAATTTTTTGATTTTATCTTCAAGATTAATGATGGATTTTTCAAAATCTAGAATCATTGTTCATATTTCATGTTGATATATTAAAAATAAATCTAAAGATCATAAAATGTATACTAATTAAATTAAAAAAACAGGTGTGTTTATTTGTTAGAATTTAGTCTGTTTTGTATAAATTGTATTATTATAAGTGTTGATTTGAATGTATATAGTAATAGATGAATATCTAAATGGAAAAAAATTTATCGATCATATAATAAAAAATGTTTTCAGAAAACTGTTAGTAATAGTTAGTGATTTAAATCATTATAGATCAGTTTTTATAAGTGAAAGGTAATTACGGATAGTAATGTGGAAATTTCCGCAATTTGCTCTGAAATACATAGTAATTCAACTTTAAATGTCATTATTGATTTATCAATTCGATATAAAACAATATAGATCATTGCTATTACTGCCAATATAGTGACTATGCTTGCTACGAATGTAATGCCTGAAGTTGTAATGATAGTAGCAATGATCAAAGCTATAGTAGTTCCGATTCCAACAATTCTTGATGATGGCATATTTATGTTTTCTGTCAAAAATTCAGACTTCATTCTTATATGAAAGATTGAAAGTAGTTGCATAGTTAGTGGAATGCTCGAAATACTAATAACATTCGTTATGATTAATACTCTAGATATTGCACTTGGAGTAGATAGTATTATAATGACGAAAAATTTTAATAACAGGCATAATATTAATGCAATGATGCCATAATAATTATTATTTCGATGATCTTTGTTAGTAGGTTTTTTTTTATTAAAAATACTAGAATTATTGCAGACTTCATTAACTATATGTGCGAATTCATTTTCGTGTCTAGCCTTAGTAATGACTATTATAACTGTAATTGCAAAAATAGTTGATATAGTTGATGGCAGTAACAGGCTGCTGATAAAATAAAATATTGCACCTATACTTCCGATCACAAGACCGATCAATGGAAATACGTGCATACTACCAATTAAGTTTTCGTTCTCGATGTTACTTGAAGTTGTAAATGTTAAGCAAGTCATGAATTTAAATGCTGTATATAAAGCAACTAACAGTGGTTTACATTCCAAATATTTGATTGAAGAAGTTGTTAAAATTTTTGAATTACTAATACTCGAAAATCTATTCATGTTCTTGATCGGACAATTACGTTTATAACATAACAGATTAAACCGATTACATCTTCTGCGACATGTATTTAGCGGTGAATTGTGTAGTGTCATTAGTTTTCATCTAATAATTTTAATAATTTAATTATTTAAATATAAATTTACGAATCTTATATAATATCAAGTTTTGATATTATATAACTGGTGCCGGTTGCGGGGATCGAACCAGCGACCACCTGATTACAAATCAGGTACTCTACCATCTGAGCTAAACCGGCTATTAGTTATCTATAATTTAATTCAAATCTAACGATCTTTAATGTTCAAAATACTATCTCTTACTACAACAACAATTGTATTTAACTAATATATTGAATTCATCATTTATATAAAAAACAATCTGCAGATCAACATTAATTATTTAATGTTTCTCCTATATTAAAAGAGAATTTTAATATTAATTTTGCTTCAATTTTCTTTATTCATTTTTATAGTTTAAGAAATCTATCTGATAATTCAATTTGCTGTTGTTATGGCAATACAATATAAACTCATAAATTAATCAGGATCTATTAATTTTATTAGTAGATTTTTAATAAAAACTCAATTAAAAACGAAGCTTAACAATGACTTTTAATTTTTTCACGGTATAATTAATTTAATTAATTTAATTAATTTAATTATTTAAATAATCAGTAACGTATAAGTTCATAAAGTGCAATTGCAGTAGCAACACTAACGTTTAAACTTTCGACTAACTTACTTTGCGGTATATTTATTAAATAATCACAGTGCTCTCTAGTTAAACGACGTAATCCAGCACATTCGTTACCAAAAATTAAAACGATTTTTCCTTTTAATTTAGCATTAGCTAGTGTAATTGAAGCATTTCTGTCTAAGCCAGCGATCCAAAATCCAGCATGTTTTAGTTTTGTTAGAGATTGAATTAAATTAGTAACGTGAACTAACGGTAGCAATTCTAATGCACCGGATGCTGATTTTGCTAAGAATCCTGTTTCATTAGGTGTGTGACGACATGGAATTATTAATCCCAATGCTCCAAAAGCTACCGATGATCGTATAATTGCACCAATATTATGCGGATCAGTGACTTGATCTAAGCAAATGATTATTGCTTCGTTTAAATCATTTGTTATATTGATTAAATTATCGATATCAGTTGATTTTAATGGCTCGACAAATAATGCAACTCCCTGATGAACCGCTCCTAATGGTAAGAGATTTTCTATATAAGAATTCTCTACTATTTCAATTTGTGGTAAAATTTTGATTTTAGCTATTTTGGAAATTTCTAAATCGTTAGTTCGTAATGATTTTATTGTCAGCAAAAATCGCAAACATTTTCTTTTAGGGTTAGCTAAAGCTGCGAGAACGGAATGATTACCCCATAACCATAGTTTAGTATTACTTTTTAGTAACTTATTGCTATTACGGTTTTTTTGGTTTAAACCGAGTTGCTTACTTTGTGAACATTTATCATTATCAATTGTAGAATGTAAACGATTAGGTGTTTTTGAATGCGTATAGCTAATTGAGTAAAGGTGACTCATTTTGTACCTTTTTAAAAACTTGTAATTGTAAGTAAATTATATTGATACTTGTCAAATTATAAAACAATTATTGTTTTGAGATTGACAATTACACTATAATTTATTTAAGGTGTCTCTTAGTTTTGTATGACCTTGATATATCACTATATGTTAGGAGAAGGCTAAGTATTGGAGGGGTGGCCGAGCGGTCAATGGCAACAGACTGTAAATCTGTCGACGAATGTCTACGTTGGTTCAAATCCAACTCCCTCCACCACGATAAAGATTGCTATTACTTGTTGGTAAAGATTATTTATAGTATATGAGAAGATTCGGCGGGTGTAGCTCAATGGTTAGAGTTCCAGCCTTCCAAGCTGGTTGTGCGGGTTCGATTCCCGTCACCCGCTCCATAAATTTAGTTTTGATTTTGGTTAATTTATTGTATAGGTTAGATAAACTAATTTAGTTAATATTTTCTGCAAAAAAATAAAATGGATTTATCGAAAAATGGCTAAGGCAAAGTTTGAGCGTGTAAAACCGCACTGTAATGTTGGTACAATTGGT
>JAITNJ010000018.1 GCA_031290545.1 Rhodospirillaceae bacterium
TGCGGCAACACGTGCTGGAGCTGATGCAGCACGTGTTGCCGCAACAAATACAGCCCAATTGTTGGCTAAAAAAGGGCGTGCCAGTTATCTTGGCGAACGTAGTATTGGACATCAAGATCCAGGCGCCAACTCTGTGGCTCTTTTATTAGAAGCTCTAGCGGATGTTTGTTTGAAATAACGGCGGTAAATGATTGGCATTGTTTTGGTTTCGCACAGTAAAGCGCTAGCTTTAGCGATCAAAGATATGGTTCAACAGATGGTTGGGTCAGATTTTCCTATTGCTGTTGCCGCTGGTGTTGGTGATGATCATGAAAATCTTGGAACCGATGCTATTCATATCTCTGAAATTTTATTATCTTTCTGTCAAGAAGATGGTGCTGTTGTTTTAATGGATTTAGGAAGTGCCGTGCTAAGCGCACAAACTGCTCTTGAACTTCTTGATCGCAAAATTACAGATAAATTACGATTGTGTCCAGCACCTATCGTTGAGGCCGCTGTTGTAGCTGCTGTTGCTTCTAGTGTTGGTGCTGATCTTGATTCTGTTGCTAATGAGGCGTTGATTGCATTATCGCCAAAAATAACACAGCTAGGCACATTACCAATTTCTTCAATTTCTGTTGCTTCTAATAAAGCTGTTGGCGATCATTTTTATGAAATAGATGTTACTGTAAATAATACACACGGACTACATGCGCGACCAGCAGCTATGTTAGTTCAATTAATTAATAAATTTCATTCAGATGTACAATTAACTAATCTTAGCAATAGACGTGGTCCATCATCAGCTCGTAGTTTGACCAGTATTGCTTTATTACAGATTCGTAAGGGTGACAAAATTAACTTTTCTGTAAATGGAGAAGATGCAAGATCTGCAATAAATGCGATTCAAAAACTTGCTTATGATAATTTTGGAGAAACTCTGTTAACATTAACTAAACAAAACAATCAACATAAAAAAGCAATTACAATTGCGATTTCAGAAGGAATTGCAATTGGTAAACCACTAATTTGGAATGCACCTCCATTAGAACTAGATGATGTAACTATCGGTACTAAAGAACAAGAGAAAAAAAAATTCAACGACGCTATTCGCCAAGTAACTCTAGATCTTTCGAAATCAACGAAATTCGATGATACTAAGATTGCTATTTTGTCTGTACAAAAATTGATTTTAAATGATCCTGTTTTGCTTACTGCCGTAGAAATGCGATTGTCATCATATCATTGTTCTGCGGCTTTAGCATGGCGTATTGAAACTGATGCTTTGATAGCTTCTTATGATGATATAGAAGATGAATATCTAAGGGCGCGTGTAGCAGACTTGCGTGATATAGCCACTCGCGTTCTTACTGTAATTTTAGGAAAGAAAGTTCCTTCTATAATTAATCCAGAATCTCCGACAATTTTACTTATCGATGAGTTATTTCCAAGCACCGCAATGTTGTGTGATTCTTCAAATATTTTGGGTTTTATAGCTAAGATAGGTAATTTAACTGCGCATGCTACAATTATTATTAGATCATTGGGAATCCCAATGATCGTTTGTCCTAATTTAGACTTTTCTAAATTTAGTTCAAATACAGTTTTAGCGTTTGATGGCAGTACTGGAGAAATTTGGATTGATCCTGACGCTTCTACTTTAACAGAGATTGAAGCTCGTAAGCGAGAGTTTCTTGCTACACGGTATATGTTTGAAAACGATAAAATGGTACCTGCAGTTACTATAGATCAGCAACATATTGAAGTATTAGCTAACATTGGTAATGAGAATGATGTCATGTGTGCTAATGAAAATGGAGCTGATGGCGTTGGGCTTTTACGAACGGAATTTCTTTATCTTGGTTTAACAGAAATGCCTGATGAAGAAAATCAAACAAAATTAATTACTAAAATTTTGAATAATCTTAATAAAGGGTCGATAGTTATTCGTACTCCAGATATTGGCGCTGATAAGCCACTTGCTTTTATGCCAATAATTTCAGAGAATAATCCATTTCTTGGCGTTCGTGGCTTACGCTTATCCTTACGGTATCCTGATTTCTTTACTTCTAATTTACGAGCTATTTTACGGGCTGGTATTAATAAAGATGTTCGAATCATGTTTCCAATGGTAACTATGATCGAAGAGTGGCATCGTGCTTATGATCTTGTCAAAGTAGCACATCTAGAATTGAAAAGACTCGAAATAGATCATCTCTGGCCTATTAAACTTGGAATGATGATCGAGGTACCAGCCGCGGCGATAATGGCTGAAAAATTTGCTGGATTTGTTGATTTCTTTAGCATTGGAACTAATGATTTAACGCAATATATTCTTGCTGCAGAGCGTGGAAATAGTGATCTTGATATGATGCAGGACGCGACACATCCAGCTGTGTTACGTGCTATTCATGAAATTTGCGAGAAGGTTTCTTCGGCTGATCGTCATGTTTCTGTTTGTGGTGATGCAGCATCGGATCCTATAGCTGCTATTCTAATGATCGGAGCTGGAATTCGTTCGTTGAGCGTTAGACCAAATCAAATTCCTATAATAAAAGCATTAATTCGTACGATTTCTATTGCAAATTTAAATGAACTAGTACAAGAAGCAATGTGTTGTGATACAGCGATTGAAGCTAGAATGCTTGTTAAAATGAAATTGGGAGCATTATCGCCAGCTTTTTGGTAGTTAAAAAAATACTACAATCTGAGTAGATTATATAATAGATGGAAGGGTGGGTGAGTGGCTTAAACCAGCGGTTTGCTAAACCGTCGTAGAGTACAAAGCTTTACCGGGGGTTCGAATCCCCCCCCTTCCGCCATAAAAGTTTTTTAATGAAGATATCAAATTATTGAGATCTTGAGGTGGTTTTCTCTCAAAGAGAAGTGATTCGCCTGTTATTGGATGTAAAAATCCCAATAAAAAAGCGTGTAATGCCTGACGTGGAAAATCAATCAATTGTTGATGAATTTCAACAGGAAGATCTTTGTCTCGCTTTGTTCTTCTGCAATACAATGGATCTCCGATCAGGGGATGTCCGATCGCTGTCATATGAACTCGAATTTGATGAGTTCGTCCTGTAGATAAACGACATTCGACAAGTGCTACATTATTAGAAAAAGCTTTTTGTACATAATATCGAGTCAATGCTAGTTTTCCGCCAGATTTAACCATTTCCATTTTTTTACGATTGTTGAAACTACGTCTGATGTTTCCGTTAATTTCTCCATTGTGAGGTAGCGGCACGCCCCAACATAATGCATAATAGGCCCTAGTTAATGTGTGGGAAGAAAACTGTTCAGCTAAGCCGTAATGTGCTGCATCAGTTTTAGCAACTACTAAAAGACCACTAGTATCTTTATCTAGCCGATGAACAATACCAGGACGTTTAATACCGCCTATGCCAGATAATGAATTACCGCAATGATGCAATAGTGCATTGACTAATGTTGATGAGTGATTTGAAGTAGCAGGATGAACTACCATACCGGCTTGTTTATTGATAACAATCAATTGTTCGTCTTCATAAACCACATCAATTGCAATAGCTTCTGCTTTTGGTTCGGCATAAGTTATTGCAAAAGGAATGTTTATACTACAAGAATCTTTAAGCTTTAGTTTGTAATTAGTAGTAATTACTATTGTATCATTGATACTTACTTGTCCTGCAATTATTAAAGACTGAATACGTGAACGTGAAATGTTAGACAAATTTTCTGCTAACCATTTATCGAGACGTATGCCAACATGTGAATCTTGCACCAAAAGAGTATATGAATCTTCGTAATCAGTTTTTGAAAGGCATACATTGATCATAAATAACCTATTATTTAATAATAATCAAACTGACTGAAATATGAACTATAATCAGATGTGATATTATTTATTGTTATCACTTGTTTATTTTATCTCAATACATTTTAATCAGCATTAATCTTAAATGAATCGTTTTTCTAGAATTTAATCTAAATAAAGCGGTATAATCACTAAGATAATGATATCTTTATACTTCTAAAAGTGAATTGATTATAAATTTAATGTAATAATGTTCTTATTAGAAAATTTTTATTCAGAAATGAACGATGTTAGCTCAATTTTATCGATCAGCGAATCAATAAAGATTTCATTGTGCGACAAAGCTATGTTTGCTTATCCTATGGAGTGTTGCGGTCTATTAGTTGGTCATCGTACATCATTTTGCGATAAGAAAGATACTAACAATATAACTATTAGTAGTAGTGTATCTACGAATAATCTTGCAATTAACCCGGATCGTGCTTTTGAAATAGATCCTGTTACACATATCACTCTAATACGAAATTTACGTTCTCAAATGATGAGTTGTGATTTCTATGAACAAATAGTCGGACATTACCACTCTCATCCTGACTCGTCATCATTGCCATCTATTAACGATCTAACTAGAGCAACAATAGCTGAGACAGTGTGGCTGATCATTTCTATAAGTTCTGATGGTATTGGAGATATTGATGCCTGGAAAGCTGTAAGTGGTAAAAATAGTAGAATTGAATTTCAAAAGATGAGAATTCAAAATATCACGACCTCTTGCTTAGAATAGCGTTTACTATTACTCAGTTCTACAAGATTGTTTTTTTAAACTAAAATAGTTTTTAAAAAACAAAGATATTAATAAATAATCATACTATATTGCAAATATGTTATTGCAAGCAACGTTTCAAAGTAGAAATTTTAATCAATCAATTAATTAGAGAATATGCGATATGATCTTCCTGGTATTGATGAATCTAAAAAAGATTTCATTGAAAATGGTGTTAGATGATTAGCTTTTCTTGTGCGGGTGTAGCTCAATGGTAGAGTGTAAGCTTCCCAAGCTTATTGCGAGGGTTCGATTCCCTTCACCCGCTCCATATATTTACTACTTAAAAGTTCTTCATCTGCAATGTTTGCAAATTCAAAAACTTGATTCGGAAACATACCTAGGATCAAAATTCCAGTAGTTAAAGTCCGGTTCCAAATAAACTGAAAGTGCTAATATCAGGAACTGGTATATTTTTAAGAGTAGTTTCTTCAGTATAAATGTGATGTACTATAGATAGATAGTAGTAAATTGCAATTATGCTATTTACTACTAAGCTGATGACTAACCAGTTATATTCTTGATTCTATGCAGCAGTTATAAGAAATAACTTTCCTGAAAACCAACTGTTGGTGGCATGCCTACTAAAGCAAAAGCTCCAAACCACAAAAGATGAGATGCAATACGATTAAGTTCAGTCGTGATGATACGAATATAATGAAGCTAGTTTCGGAATTTCAAAGCCTGACAATTGTTCTCCAGCTCCAACAAACGCCCAATTCCATTCTAAAGCATGGTTGTAATCGATCGTCTTGTATTTGGAATGAATTATACAGAGTTTTTATTTCTCCAATCTTTTCGTGCATACGATGCAAATATCCTAATATTGGCTCTGCTCGAATAACATATTCACCATCTAACTCGAATATTATGCGCAATACGCCGTGTGTTGCTGGATGTTGATGTTCAAAATTTACGATTAGTGTTCCTTCACGAGACGATTTTTTGAAGTTTTTAAAATAAAAATCATTTTTAATTTGTTCATAGTGCAGAATCGATACTCATTTTATTGATGATAGTATCAATTTCATTTGTTTTTGAAAATTAATTTTTTTGGAGCAAAATTTGTTACATCAAGATCTCTTAAGAAGGATCTTGATGTAACGTCTTTTTGTAGCGGATGTTCAGTCATGTCAAATGGCACCAACAGAGTAACTGGATTTGGATTTCAGGTAAGTGAGATTCCATAAAAATCTGTAGTTTCACGTTCATGCCATTCTGCCCCATGAAAAATTGAAGAAATTGAGTTTAATTTCGGAGTTGCATGAGAAATCATTATTCGCAACACAACACGTCCTAGTCGTGTCATATGATCGAAATGGTAAATGATAAGATAGCCTTCTGTGACATCTATTGCAGTAATATCTTCTAGAAAATACTTATCCGGTATACAGTAGTTGCTGGTAATATTTCTGACGCATCAAGAAACTGACCACATTAACCCAGCTTTTATTTGATCGCATTTAACTAAACTTAAGGTATTAATTGTTTTGAATAGAACCGATCTTTTAACCTTTGGCCACCAGCCGCCCACCAGTTAATTTTTTCTGAATTTCAAAAAGACCATCTAATAAAGCTTCAGGACGAGGTGTGCAACATGGAACATAAACATCTACAGGTATTAATTTATCAACACACTCTATAATTCCGTATTGATTTTCAAATTTAAATGGACCTCCAGAAATGGCACAATTACCTAATGCCATAACAAACCATGGTACTGGCATTTGTTGTAATTCAAAACAATCAATTAATGATTTCTTTCTATCCAAAAGTCAAAAGTATCGTGAATATTTTTATCGATAGACGTGTTATAACCAGTAATCAGGCTATTAACCATATCATAAAGCATTTTGTTACGTTCAATCTGTGTCATACCTTCAAATTCTGTGCGACTAATCAACTGGTTTCCTATAACTTCAGCAATAACAAATTTTCGATTGTCCAATATTTGTAGAGAAACATCGATTGACATATCAATTCGATTAATCGGCTTTTTTTTGAGTATACCAGTTAAACTTGTATCGACATCATGCAAAGGTGTAGCAATGACAGAAGCATCGCGAATAACAACACGTAAAGTATTATCATTTCCTATCATATGTAGACGATCTTTAGCCCAGCGACCTATACTATTTTCTAATGAAATAGGCATAGCATATTCAATATGTAACGATTTATCAGGAGGATTAAAGTTAGAAGTCACTTCGATATTTTTGATGTTTAGATGAATCATTGGTAGGTTTTTAAAAGTAAGTTCAGGTTGGTGCTGTAATATCGAGGTAGAAGATGAACAAGCAAAAAATAAAGAACAAAAACAAATTGTTAAGAAAATATAACGAAAAGACATAATATTAATACTCACGATAAATAAAAAATTAATATTTTATGGTAAAATAAATTAAATTCTAATAACTTTCAGATTATATTATCATGATAAGCACCAAGTTAAGATACCCTTCTGTATGTGCATGCGATTTTCAGCTTCATCCCAAACTAAAGATTGTGGGCCATCAATTACTGAATCTGTCACTTCTTTACCTCGATGTGCTGGTAAACAATGCATGAAAACGGCATTTGGTTTGGCGTGAGTCATTAATTTTTCATTGATCTGAAACGACGGCAATAGATCGTGATGATTGTTTTTTAAACAACCCATTGAAACCCAAGTATCAGTTAACACACAATCAGCATCTTGAACGGCTTCAACTGGATCATTAGTCAACAATACATTAGCGCCTTTGTTTCGTGCCCAATTTATGATTTTAGCATCTGGCATTAAATCGATCGGACAAGCTAAACGTATCTCAAAACCAAAATGAACAGTAGCCTGAATCCAAGTATTAGCCATATTATTGCCGTCACCACTCCATGATACTATTTTACCTTCGAGCGATCCACGATGCTCTTCGTATGTCATTACATCTGCCATTACTTGACAAGGATGAGTGTAATTAGTTAATCCATTTATTATAGGTACTGTGGAATATTTTGCAAGCTCAGCTAGTTTGTTGCGATCGTCAGTACGAATCATAATTACATCAACGTAACGAGATAACACGCGAGCAGTATCAGCAATTGTTTCACCTCTTACTAATTGCATGTCGTTATGATTTAATACAATGGTGCTACCGCCCAATTGATACATACCAACTTCGAAAGAAACTCGCGTTCTAGTTGATGGTTTTTCGAAAATCATTGCTAAGATCCGATCTTTGAGTGGTTGTTTGCAATATCTCGAAATTCCATTTTTGAAGGATTTACCAAGCATCAATATATGTCGTAATATCGAAGTATCAATATGATCAAGATCAATAAAGTTGTTCATTTAAACCAACAAGTTTTTGCAGGTAGTATTGACGATATTAGTAGCTTCTACAATATGTTTTGCTTCAACGATCAATGGTGGCATAAAACGTATAACATTATCACCGGCAGTAACGGTAAGTAACCCATTTGATATTAAAGCTTTGTTTACGTCAATATTTGATATTTTGCATTTTATACCCTGAAGCAGTCCCACTCCGCGATGATCAATAAACAACTTTGGATGGGCCTTAACTAAACTTTCAAGCGTGTTCCACAATAAACAGCCCATCTCTTGAACATGATCTAAAAATCCATCTGACAACATAATATCTAAAGTAGCATTGGCTACAGCCATGGCTAATGAATTACCACCAAAGGTACTGCCATGTGATCCTAGTGTCATTTTGGAAGCTACTCTTTCAGTTATAAGAATAGCACCTAATGGGAAACCACCTCCTAAACCCTTAGCTGTTCCTAGCAAATCAGGAATAATGTCAGCCCATTCATAAGCATAAAATTTACCAGTTCGACAATTACCTGTTTGTACTTCATCTAAAGCTAATAAAATACTAAATTCATTGGCAATTTTACGTATTTTCTGCAAATACTCTAAACTTGCTGGAACAACACCACCTTCTCCCTGAATTGGCTCGACTAGAATGCCAGCTGTATGCGAATCGATTTTTTTTCTTAATTCATCTATATTGCCGTAAATGACTCTATCAAATCCTTCAACAATCGGAGCAAAACCTCTTAAATGTTTTTCTTGACCTCCAGCAGCAATAGTAGCTAAAGTTCTACCATGAAAAGCATTATGCATTACAATAATTCGATTACGTTCAGGATGACCGATTTCAAAATTATATTTACGCATTATTTTAATAACGCCTTCTATTGCTTCAGCGCCGGAATTACAAAAAAAGACTGTGTCAGCGAAGCTGTGTTTTACTAAACGATTAGCTAATTTCTCTTGTTCAATTGTGTGGTATAAATTAGAGCAATGCCACAGCTTATCGGCCTGAGTCTTTAATGCATTAATTAGATGAGGATGAGAATGACCTAGCGAATTAACTGCTATTCCGCTACCAAAATCTAGATATTTCAATCCATTAGTAGCAAAAAGGTACATTCCATTGCCACTATCAAATGTAATATCAGATCTTGAATAAACAGGCATAATTGTAGGAATCACAACGCTCTCCCGAACGCAAATAAAAACACCTACCTTAAGGTGTTACATCCACGGAAGGTAGTTAGATAATATCGACTTATTTATACAATAACGTCAACGAGATCTTAACAGAAAGCTAAGATTTAAAAAAGTATTATATACAAACAATTGACTTCGATCATCATACAAACTATGAAAATTGAGTTATAATTGAAATAACAATTGTTGGAAAATATTTCTTTCGAATTCATTTAAATGGATGTTGAGTGTATGCCAAATAATCATTTATCCAAATTTCTAATGAAAAATAGTAAGAATGTTTTAGTATTTAGCTTGTTATTGGATATGTTGTTTTGAAAATTAAATGGATTTAACAATGATAAATGAAAAATCTCTTAGCGATCTTAGATTGGAAATTGATCGTATTGACGATGCAATGCATGATCTTTTGATGCAACGATCAAAAATTGTCGAACAAGTCAACGTAATTAAAGGTTGTGATAATGCATTTACGTTGTATCCGGGACGTGAAACTAAAATTCTCCGTCGTTTAGTTACACGTCATAAAGGTAAGTTCTCGAAGATTGCGATTGTGCGTATTTGGCGTGAGATCATAAGTGGTATGATTGAATTACAAAGAAATATGTCGATCGCAGTATTCATGCCAAATCCTGATTTTGATTATCTTGAATTAATACGTAATCATTATGGAGTTATTGCCCCAATCAACATTTTAAGCTCAGCAAATCAAGTAATCCACTATATTATTGAAAAAACAGCTACAATTGGTATTATGCCGATGCCAGATTGTCAAGATCAAGACAATGAGCCTTGGTGGTTTAATTTGATGGAGAATAATTCAAATTTACCGCGTATTGTTGCGCGCCTACCGATTTGTGATAGTAATAATAATCGTAGTTTAAATGTTATGGCAATCGGATATTTGTTTTCTGAGCCGACTGGCTATGATAGATCGTGGTTTGCTGTAGAAACAACACCTGACATTAGTCAAATGATGTTATGTTCGTTTTTATTAGATGAAGGTATTGAAACAACGTCACCAATAATAACTCACCGAACTGAGAAAAGTTGGAAACATTTAATAGAAGTGGTTGGCTATGTTGATTCGAAAGATCATCGTATTATAAATCTGATCGAACATAAACAATCAATATTATGTATTGTAATATTAGGAAGCTATTCAATTCCATTCTGTTATAAAGATTTGAATAACTAAAGTCTAAGAAGATCATCATGATATCTCTTAAGCCTCGCCAAGGAATTTTAAATATTACTCCATATATCGGTGGTAAACATAATATAGCCGGAATCGATCGTGTAATTAAACTGTCTTCAAATGAAGGGGCGTTAGGACCAAGTCCAAAAGTAATAACTGCTTATCAATCGATGTCTGATAAAATTCATCGTTATCCAGATGGACAAGCATTGATTTTACGTCAAGCATTGGCAGTACGTCACGGTTTAAATGTTGAGCAAATAGTTTGTGGAGCTGGTTCTGATGAACTATTACAATTACTCGTACGTGGTTATGCTGGTTATGGTGATGAAGTGCTTTATAGTCGATATGGTTTTCTTATTTATGCAATTGCTGCAAAAGCGAATGGAGCAAATCCAATATTAGCCGATGAAGTTAATTTTACTTCCTCAGTAGATCATTTATTAGCGTCTGTAACTAAAAGGACTCGTATATTATTCATTGCTAATCCTAATAATCCAACAGGAACTTATTTACCAATGTTGGAAATGAAACGATTACGTGCTGAATTACCAAGCCATGTCTTATTGGTTATTGATTCGGCCTATGCTGAATTTGTTGAACAAAAAGATTATAATTCAGGAGTTGATCTTGTTGATGCTGGAGACAATGTAGTGATGACACGAACTTTTTCAAAGATTTACGGCATGAGTGGATTGAGACTTGGTTGGGCATATTGTCCATTAGTTATAGCAGATGTACTCAATCGTATTCGTAGTCCATTTAATATCTCATCTACTGCAATCGTAGCAGGTAAAGTTGCAATAGAAGATATAAATTTCGTAAATTTAGCAAAGCGTCATAACAGCTATTGGCGTGATTGGTTAGTAAGTAAACTTATTTGTCTTGATCTAGAAGTAATACCTAGTGTAGCCAATTTTGTTTTAGTTCGTTTTCCTACAACGTTCGGTTACGATGCCACTGCAGCTGATATTTTCTTGCAAAGCAATGGAATAATAGTCAGAACAATGGAGTCTTACGGTCTACCAAATTATTTAAGAATTACTATCGGACGTGATTATGAAATGCAAAAAGTAATTTCTACTCTTTCAGAATTTCAAAGACATAAATGACTACTTTATTTGAAAAAGTAACAATCGTAGGAATTGGACATATAGGATCTTCGATTGCTCGTGTAATCAAGCGAGATAAATTATCAGATTTGATAGTAGCACTGGACTCGAATCTCGATCACTGTGTTAAAGCAATAGAACTTGGTATTGTTGATGTTGCTAACGATAACTTTGTTGAGGCAATTAATGATTCCGATTTAATAGTTTTAGCAACTCCTATCGGTACTTATAGTGATCTAATAACTAAAATTGCGCCATATCTAAAAACAGGAACTATTGTTAGCGATGTCGGTTCAGTTAAAACATCTGTTCTTCGAGACGTAATTCCGTTGTTACCAAAGGATGTTAACTTTGTTCCTGGGCATCCAATCGCTGGTACAGAGAATTCCGGTCCTACATCAGGCTTTGCCGAACTATTCCAGGGACATTGGTGTATTCTGACTCCGCCATTTGGTACTTCTGAAATAGCAATAGAAAAAATTATTGCTTTGTGGGAGTCTGCAGGTAGTATGGTGAAAATCATGAGAGCTGATCATCATGATATAGTACTAGCAACTATATCACATTTGCCACATCTTATAGCATATGCCATTGTCGGTACGGTATTGGATTTTGAAACTGTTTTGAATCAAGAAGTAATAAAATTTTCAGCTTCAGGATTTCGTGATTTTACTCGCATAGCGGCATCTGATCCAATCATGTGGCGTGATGTTTTTTTAAATAATAAAGATGCAGTCTTAAAAATTTTACAACGATTTATTGATAATTTATCCACACTTCAAAAGGAGATTAGTTTGGGTGATGGAGATAATCTTGAAGCATATTTTCGACAAACAAGAACAGCCCTTCGTTCAATAACTAATATTGAAATCGATTAGTAATTATGGATGTTTATTGCTGAAAGTAATTGGATCTTTGCGCGCAAAGAAAATTCATATATACAGACCATATGAAAGTTTTCAAGAATTAAATAATTATCAAAACTAAAACCAATCAAACATTTACAATGTTTAGGCTTGTTGATATTTTGTTTATAGCTCTTCTACTATATAGAGATTTAGTATGATCATTGGGATAGCTTTTATTGGTTTTTTGATTCTAAGTCTTTGCGCTGTTCTTTTCCGTAATCTGATTTTTGTACATGAATTCATTTATGCTGGTTGTATGTTTGTAACATTGATTCTAGTTATAGATGGAATATGTCATATAGGAATAAAAGATATTTCTACTATTGTTTTGCCATTTGGTTTACCATGGTTAAACGCACATTTTTGTCTTGATAGTATTTCAATCTTTTTTTTGATAGCACTAAATATTCCAATGGCTCTTGCTAGTTTGTTCGGAATTGGCTATGGCGGACATGTTCCATACAGTTCACGTGTTACTCCTCTTTTTCCGTTATTCTTATTTGGTATGAATTGTGTATTGGTGGCTGATGATGTTTTCGTTTTTTTGGTATCGTGGGAATTCATGTCACTGACATCTTGGTTGCTGATACTTTCAAATCATACAAATCTTGAAACGCGCAAAGCAGCTTTAATTTATATTGTAATGGCTACGTTCGGAACTTTTTGTTTGTTATCTGCATTCGGACTCATGATGACCGCAGATAATGGTGATTACAGTTTTTTTACTATGAAAACTATCCATCTATCATCAATAACAGGTGTTCTAGTTGTACTATTAACATTGCTAGGAACAGGATCGAAAGCTGGATTAATTCCACTACATGCCTGGTTACCACTAGCTCATCCTGCGGTACCAAGTCATATTTCAGCTCTTATGTCCGGAGTAATGACCAATGTTGCTATATATGGAGTAATTCGTATTCTATATGATCTGCACGGTAACGTTGATTGGCAATGTGGTTTTATAATAATGGCATTAGGCGCAATTACAGCAGCATTAGGAATTTTTTATGCAATTATGCAACGTGATTTAAAGACAATTCTTGCTTATTCAACAATCGAAAATGTTGGAATCATCTTTATTGCTATTGGTTTAACATTAGCTTTTCGCGATTATGGCAAAGACTCTCTTTCAACACTTTCTCTAGTAGCTGCGCTTTATCACGTAATTAATCATGCTTTATGCAAAAGCCTACTGTTTTTTGGATCTGGTGCTGTTTTATATGCGACTGGAGAGCGTGATCTTGATAAACTGGGAGGGTTGTTAAAACGCATGCCGATTACTGGACTAACTTTCTTGATTGGTTCTTGTGCTATTTCTACATTACCGCCGTTAAATTGTTTTGTTTCAGAGTGGCTTATATTTCAAAGCTTGTTCAATGCTCCTACAGTAGATCATTGGGCTATGCGTTTTGGTGTTCCAGTAATAATAATTGCTATGGCACTAGCATCAGCTTTAACTGCTGTTTGCTTTGTTCGTGCTTTTGGCATTGTATTTCTAGGTCGTCCTCGATCGCATGAAGCGCGACATGCTATAGAAGTGCCGATTAGCATGCGAATCGCGATGATTATATTAACCTTCTTATGTTTATGTCTAGGTCTTATTCCTTTAACAATGACACGTGAGATCGCCTCGATTATTGAACCAATGGTTCATTTTAAATTATTTATATCTGGCCTAGGGTGGCCATGGCTTTCACTTATCAACATAACGTCCGGATCTTATTCAGCGACCATAATTTTGATGATTGAATTAATATTGATTGGAATTACGATATTCATCATTCGTTATTTTGGGATTGGTAAAATTCGACGTGCACCAGCATGGGATTGTGGTCACAATGAAGATATTTGCAACTCTCAATATTCTTCTGACAGCTTTTCACAACCATTGCGTCGTATATTTGGAAGTATAATTTTTCGTGCCAGGGAAGAAATCGAAATGCCTCAGCCAGGAGAATTGATATCATCTAAATTTTCTGTTTCAATGATTGATCCTATATGGAAATACTTGTATTTGAATATTATGAAAACTATCGACGCTATTGCCGATCGAGTAAATATTATTCAATTTATGACAGTTAGGAATTATTTGTTACTGATGTTTATAACTTTAGTATTACTTCTGCTTGTTGTCGCGTTACGTCAATAATGATCATTTCATTTTTTTTTAGCATATTTCACGCTTTGCTAATTATAGTTGCCGCTCCGCTAATAACAGGAATTATATGTTTGACCAAATCTAGATTACAGGGACGACTAGGAGCTTCGGTGTTACAGCCTTACCGTGATCTTTGGCGACTTTTGCAAAAAGAATCAGTAGTAGCAGAATCTGCTTCGTTAATATTTTTTATTACT
>JAITNJ010000020.1 GCA_031290545.1 Rhodospirillaceae bacterium
TTTGATAGAAGGTAATCCAACATGCGATTGTAATGGTTTCGTAGGCGGCATTAATAATGCGCCTACTTCTTTTGCATTAGCACCATTTAATATCGATTGTAATACAGTTAGTGGATTGGCGGAGAGAGTGGGATTCGAACCCACGATACGTTTTAACGTATACACGCTTTCCAAGCGTGCGCCATCGACCGCTCGACCATCTCTCCATATATAAATCGTTAATTAAAAATCAGCATATTTAAATATAAAAATAATTTCTTGACTGAAATTTATTTTCAGATAAACCATGATTGAATTGATTTAAATCAATATCAAATTAATCCTTAAAAGTCGAGATTGATATAATGCTTAGAAGGTGGAAAACCAAGTAAATGATCTTTTAATAACGTTCGAAAGCTTTGACGTGATTTTATACGAGCATACCAATCTTTTGCTTTAGGAAAGTCGTCCCAAGGAACGTCTCCGATATAATCTACACAAGATAAATGGGCTGCTGCAGTGATATCAGCTAGAGAAAAAAACTCTCCAGCTAACCATTCGTGTTGATCGTTTAGTTTTACAATATAGTCAAGATGCTCGCGAATTGCGATACAACCCATTCTAATGATTCTAGAATCTGGCGGTTCCTTAACATCAGCTTGACGTTTAAAAAGCTTTTCTCCAACTAATGTAACAATTACGTCACGATTAAATTTAACATCAAACCAACCAACTAAACGGCGAATTTCTGCACGAGTTAGTGTATCTATACCAAGCAACGGTGGTTCTGGATGACACTCGTCCAAATATTCGGAAATCGCTATGCTGTCTGACAAAGTTACAAAGTTTGATTCGATCAAAAGTGGAGTGTTTTTATTATCAATTTTGTCTAAAAAATTTCTAACTATCATTTTAAATGATAGTTTTTTTTCAGCCAGAACAATGCGAACCTTCCGTGAAAATGGACATATATATTGATGATATAACGTACGCATTATAATTATTAATCAATTTAGATTGTTTATTTACTTTACACAAAATTATATTCAACTTTATTGTCGAATCATACTGCAAACAGCAACCTCGTAAATTGAGTAGCTGATAACTCGACAACAAAATTTACTTGTATAAATATAATTTATAACTTTTTATTTCTTTCTTATCTAGCAATGATATAATTATTAAGCATTTTAATTTAAAATAATGTTTTTAGAATCTCATGTAAAGTTTGAAATAAAATTTTCTTAATATTCATATGGTATACACATTTCTTTTAATCACTAATAATTCATTGTTTTACAATGTTATTGTTATTCGAAATTGTGGAGTGATCCAGCCTATGAGTCAAGCAACAGAACGCTAGATTATATATTTAACTAAATCCAAATAACTCTTGTATTCGGTTGTTGTAATACCAATCTAATTGTTACTACTAATGATTCAATATTCAGAAAATGGTATAAAGATAATTAATTCTAAATCATTTTATAGAACAACAATCTCGTAAAAACTACAAACCTGATCGTTGTTTACAATATGCAAACAAGTAACTATCAATGTTGTCTAACAGATGCATTTTGTATTCTTACATGATAACTTATGAGAACATTGTAGGAAATATCTGAATTCTAACTTTGAAGCATTTTCATATGCATAATAAACCAATTATATTTGTTATATAGAAAATTATTAGTCTCATTTGATAGCATTTGTTCAATTTTATCGTTAATAAATTTGTTTAATCAAAAATGAATCAATTGATTTCTATAGTTGAAAAATATTGAAGAAAATTTTATATAGATCCGTCACAAAACCAATAATACTATTGATTGCAAATCAAATCATCTCTGAAAATAAACAATTTTAACTATGAATAAAGATAAATTTAAGGCATTTATTAAAAATCTTTGTGAGAGAGATATGATTGAGTTTAAAATAGTATCTATTGTAGTTATCAGTTGCTAATATGTTGAAAGTTGTAGAAGTCGATTGATGTCGCAGTTAATTGTTTTAAAATCAATTTGATATTACAGTACCGCCAACTGTTAGATTAGAGATCTTTATTGTAGGTTGCCCAACGCCAACAGGAACGCTTTGTCCGGCTTTGCAGCAAGTCCCTACTCCATCATCTAATTTTAGATCATTACCAATCATTGTGACTTTAGTTAAAACATCAGGGCCATTGCCAATTAGAGTGGCTCCTTTAATCGATGATCCAACTCTACCATTTTCAATCAAATAAGCCTCAGTAGCTGAAAATACAAATTTACCACTAGTAATGTCGACTTGACCTCCACCGAAATTAACTGCATAAACACCTTTTTTTACAGAACTAAGAATTTCATCAGAAGAATAAGAACCAGCTAACATAAATGTATTGGTCATACGCGGTAACGGTTGACTAGCATATGACTGACGTCTTCCATTACCAGTTACATTGAAATTCATAAGCCTTGCATTTAGTCTATCAAATAAATATCCCTTTAAAATACCATTTTCGATCAGCATAGTACGAGACGAAGGAGTGCCTTCGTCATCAACAGAAATTGAACCGCGACGATCGATCATTGTACCATCATCAACTACAGTAACATCTGATGAGGCAACTTTTTGACCGATCAAATTAGAAAACGCTGAAGTTTGTTTGCGATTAAAATCGCCCTCTAAACCATGACCAATAGCCTCATGTAGTAACACACCAGGCCAACCAGATCCTAATACTACGACCATATCGCCAGCTGGAGCTGGTATTGAATCTAAATTAACTAATGCTTGTCGAAATGCTTCATCAACAGCATATTGCCACTGCTTAGGTTGTATAAAATAATCATAAGTGACACGCCCACCAATACCATAGTTACCAATTTCCATACGACCACTATTAGTAACCATTATGATCGAAATATTAAGTCGAACAAGAGGTCGAATATCTGAAAACTGACTGCCGTCACCACGAATAATGTGCACAACTTGCCAAGATCCATTAATAGAAGCAGATACTTGCTTAACTCTTGGATCACGGCTACGTGCATAAATATCAATCTCTTCAAGCAATCTAATCTTAGTAGCAAAAGAAATCTTAGTTAAAGGATTCATGTCAGTATAAAGTTGCACGGAGCTATAGTCATTACTATAGTCATTTTTTGAACTAACAAATTGCCTTCCGCCAATAGTGCCATGCACAACTTGCGCAATTTTACCTGCACGATTAATAGCAATTTCAGATAATTCATTGTCATGAATATAGCCTATAGTTTCACCAGAAACGACTCTAAATCCAAATCCCCGAGCTATATCAAAACCAGCATTTTTAATACATCCATCGTCTAATACAATGTTTTCTGACTGTCGATATTCTAAAAATAATTCACCATCGTCGTTTCCTGAGAGATTATTACTGACGATTTGACAAACTCGATCACAATCTAGACCGGTTTGCTGAAAAAAGAGATTGTCAATAATCGACACAAAAAAACCCTAAAAA
>JAITNJ010000029.1 GCA_031290545.1 Rhodospirillaceae bacterium
TTTTATTTTAGGTGTTATCTGATAAGAAACACCTAAAATACCTTGATAAGCCATTGAAATATCATATTTGAATGCAGAAGGAGCAGAATGAGACTCAAGCTTATCAGTAATATGAGCTATGCCTAATCCAGCACCTATAAATGGTCTTATTTTACTTTCAATAGGGATATCATACATGATATTAAGCATTCCAGACATAGAATTAAGAATACCTGATGATATCATGTTCTTCATAGTCTCTTTTTTTTCTTTCAAATATAAATGTTCTTTTTTATGTTCTTTTTTATGTTCTTTTTTCCTAATAGATAATGCTATATAATTCTCTGAAGCTATAACTTTTTGGTGTGGGTTATAACGATAACCAAATTCAAGTTCTGGTCTTATAGATCCATTCTTATCAAGATCAATATCATAACCTAGTGCTGCTATTACAGTAAAACCTACTTTATTATGTGTACTGAAAAATACAGAACGATCTTCGTTGTTAAATTTGGTGTTTTTACTGTAGGAATATCTATTTTTCATAGAGACACCACCTTCAAGACCAACATATAAGCCTTCAGCTTGAGCAACACTTGCCATACCTGCTAGCAGACTAATAGATAGTAGACGCTTCATGATTAAGATCCATTAAGGGGTTATATGAATTAATCATGTGATTAATTCATATAATTGATTATATAATTTCATAATGATTATAAAACTCGCAAGATGATTTTGATCTAGATATGTATTTTTTGATAAAAGTCATCTAATGAACAATTAGAATAGTTTCATTATAAAAATAAGTTTTGATATAAGAGTAATATTTTATTATCTGTTTAGATTAACTGGAAGAACATTTCGTTTATTATGAGTAAATTTATAATGAATCTCTACATTCCAAATTTCTTGACATTTTCTAGAATCTTGATAATTCCTTTGATTGTCGTTATGTTTTATATAGATGGAATTATTGCACAATGGGTAGCTTGTACTTTGTTTGCCATTGCTGCTATTACTGATTTTTTAGACGGATATTTTGCTCGTCAGCATAGTAGCATCTCTAATCTAGGACGATTTCTCGATCCGATTGCTGACAAGCTTCTAGTTTCATCGATATTATTTATGCTTGTTGCATTCGATCGAATTTCACAAATTAGTATATTTCCTGCTCTAGTAATTTTATTACGAGAAATTATCGTCTCTGGACTACGTGAATATTTAGCTGAATTACAAATAAACATGCCAGTCAGTCGACTTGCCAAATGGAAAACAGGAATTCAAATGGTTGCTATACCAACGTTATTAGTGGGAGAAGCTACCCCTACTTGGTTACCGGCACAGATTATAGGAGAATTTCTTCTTTGGAATGCTGCAATTCTAACAATTATAACAGGTTGGGGTTATATGCGAGCAAGCTTAAAATATATGAGATAATATTTATTTTATATTTTTGTTAAATAATAGGTTCATCTGACAATTCTCATTCAATTACCTAAAATCACTTGTTACCGATTAAATTAACGATTAATTAATTGAAAATAATATAGATGACGATATAGATTTATTTTATCGTTCGTTACACTAGCTAACATCAGAGTAATTCTTTTTTCTAATTCCTTCGATCGTCGTCAATTACTTTCAGTGTTATCCGAAAATTACCCACAGTAGTGCATGTCTAACGTTTAATAACTAATGTAAGAATAAATATTACAGTATGCTAAATAACCACACCGCCTAGAAATACTGTCTGGAAAATAAAATCAAAAAAATTTGTACATTTAACGTCAATTCTTACTTTTGATTGGAATTCATAAAATAGCATTTCGTTTTCTATTACAATATGGTAATCATCCAACTGATTAATTGTATAATCATCGTTCATTATCGCAGTCAAGATTGTACAAATTAATTTAATTATATAAGTAGCTACATATAAATACGTTAACCAATTAACTGATACCATAGAGATCATTTTTCAATTTTATAACCAATAACATCAAATCAAAAAAACAACATAATCATAGTCAATGAAAATCCAATTTCAGATGTTTTCGAAACCGAGTTCGTGCAATCATTTTATCTAGACATATTCTTGATTTCAGGAAATCGTACGTCCTACAAACTAATCTAGCTACAACTCTTGATCAGTATACACATTCAATAATACTTATAGATGATTTAACACATTTTGTTGCAGCAAAGTCAAAACGTTTAGTTTCTGTCAAAGAAAACACATAGAAAATTATATCAACATTATTGTAGCTAGGTAATATGCAACATCATCGCTTATAAATATCATCTGCAATTGATTGAAGTAGAAATTTTTATGAAATAAAATTGTTGCTACAGATTCGATACATCAAAAATATTATAAACAAACCACATATGTTGCACATTGGAATACATACTAACAAATCACATAATTAATTTATGTTCGCGTGAAGAACGAGCTGTGCTAGTGAATTGTGTGCTATTTAACTTGCCATTCAGATCACCGGTAGTATCACAATAGCAACAATTATTATTGTTGCAGATTTTAATTCAGAGAAGATCTCTATACTACTTTCTACTGAAGAATATCTTCTGTAAATAGATTAATTCTAGCTAACGTTGAAGTTTATCAAGTTTATCATTACAAAGACAACTACACTTGAATCTTCCTGAATTAATAACATGTCAATTTGAATGGATGGTAATATATTAATAAATAATACCAACACATGATACTGCTAACAATAAAATAACATCAAGTTAATTGCTGTCGTTTTTTTGTAACACTTCTAAGCAATCAATCTGTTTATTAAGATATGCAAAATTAAAAGATTCATTTTTCGTAATTAATGCAATTTACTTTTTGATCGCTTGTATACGAAAACAACGTTTACTTTGATATCATAAAATCTTAGTACCAGTATGTATGCATACGATTCCTAAACTAAGATTATAATATTGCACATCATTAAATCCAGCTTGACGAAATAATTTGACCATAACGTCCTGATTAGGAAAACATCTGATCGAATCGATCAGATAAGTATAAGCTCCTGGTGTTTTGGTTATCCAATTCCCAAATCTAGGAATAATAAAAATAGAAAAAAAATTATATGGATTACGAATTAACCAATGTGGTTTTGAAAATTCTAGGCAAAAAAAATGTCCGCCTGATTTTAGCACTCGATACATCTCAGAAATAGCAATTTCTAAATTAGTCATATTGCGAATACCAAATGATATGGTCAAAGTATCAACACTATCATCAGCAAGCGGAATTGCCTCTCCTTCTCCTGCTAACCAAGAAATGTGATCTGTATTCGGACGTTGTTGTCCATATTTCATCATTTTCAAACTAGAATCGCAAACTACTACTTGACTATATGATCCAATAATCTTAGAAGCAACATCTCCTGTTCCTCCTGCAAGATCAAGAAAAATTTTTCCAGAATAAATGTTCGCTTTTTTGATTAGTCTCCATTTCCATAGGCGATGAAGACCGAATGAAATTAAATCATTTATTAAGTCGTATCTCCAAGCAATATTGCTAAAAATACAATGGATCCGATCACGTCTTTCATTCGATTGAACTTTATAAAAATTAGTATCTATATTTTTCATTATTAAAATTTGATGAAAAAATGAATTATCGTTTAGGCCATAATATCAGTTCAAACATCCAAATAAATTCTTTGCCCTTACGAACACAATCACGTATCGCAACAGCTCTTCTCTTTTGAAAAATAAAACATCAATCAATCATAAATTTGACGATCTTTAAGCTAGATTAAAGTCAAAACATTAATCTTTATACAACTAGCAATAAATAAGAATATACAGTTATGAACTCAAGAAATTTTAAGAAATACAGCGCCATTATTATAATCAAAATCTATTTAAGATAATCACGAATTAACACTTCTGCAATTTGCACAGCATTAAGAGCCGCACCCTTACGTAGATTATCAGAAACACACCAGAAAGATAGTCCGTTTTTAACAGTAGGATCATTACGAATGCGACTTACATATACGGCGTCTTCGTTAGTCGCTTCAATCGGTGTTATGTATCCACCGTCACTACGATGGTCAATAACAATGACTCCTGGCGATTTAGATAAAATACCACGTGCAGTTGTTACACCTATGGGCCTTTCAAACTCAACATTAACTGACTCACCGTGACTAACAAAAACAGGAACTCGCACGCAAGTAGCATGGACTGCGATCTTAGGATCAAGAATTTTTTGAGTTTCAACTTCCATTTTCCATTCTTCCTTAGTTGATCCATTATTCATAAATACATCAATATGTGGAATAATGTTAAATGCAATTTGCTTATTAAATAAATCTGGTTTAAATTGATCATTGCTATATATAGCACGTGTCTGATTGAAAAGTTCGTCCATAGCACCCTTACCTGCTCCAGACACTGATTGATAAGTTGAGACTACAACACGTTTTATCTTTCCAACATCGTGCAACGGTTTTAGAACTAATACCATTTGAATTGTAGAACAGTTTGGATTAGCAATTATGCCACTTCTTTTATAACCAACACTAGCAATTGCTTGAGGATTAACCTCTGGAACAACTAATGGTACATCTGAGTCCATTCTAAAATGTGAAGTATTATCAATTACCACACAACCATCTGTAACTGCCCTAGGACTATATATTGCAGAAACTTTTGCCCCAGGCGATGATAGAACGATATCAATACCGTTGAAATCAAATTTTGACAGATCTTTAGCTTTGAGAATCTTATCGTTACCAAACGAAATTTCTCTACCAACCGAACGTTCAGATGTTAGAGCAATTAACTCATCTACAGGAAACTTTCTTTCATCTAATATTTGAATAATTTTGCTACCAACATTACCTGTAGCTCCAACTATTGCAACTCTATAGCCCATTCTTTTCACCTATTCGTAAAATAAATTTACAGAATAATCGTGTTGCAATACCATTGATAATTCTTATGATCTCTCATTTTTACTAGAACAATTTAGCATTTTTGAACAAAAAAATTAATATATAAATTATTATAGTGATTATTTTTTAATAAATTCTTCTAATTTCTATAACTATTTACGCTTACAAATTATACAAATAATTCCAGTTATATAATTGTGTGTGCGAAAAATAACTTAATTATATATTCATTAGTCAACTATTTAAACCATTCGATCGAGAGTATTTCCACCAAATAAATGAACATGAAAATGTGTTACTTCTTGACCACTGTCACGTCCGATATTAGACAATAACCTATAGCCAGATTCTGCTATTTCCAATTGTCTAGCCACTAATCCAACAGCACGGATAAATCCAACGATCATCGTATCTGGTGCTGTTTTTGAAAAATCATCAAATGAAATGTAAGCACCCTTAGGAATAATCAAAACATGCACTAATTTAGTTGGCTTAATATCATAAAAAGCTAAAACAAAATCATCTTCATAGACTTTTTTACATGGAATTTCCTCTCTTAGAATTTTAGCGAATACATTGTTGTAATCATAAATCATAAGAATTTTTCCTATATAAATTTTTACGTACGTTCTTTTCAACAATACCAGAAATTCCTTGGCGTCTTTCTAATTCATCCCAAACTTCAGTTGGTTTAATATCACAATCAGCCCACAACACTAAAAGATGATACAGAAGATCGGCGCTTTCACTAACAAGTCTGATCTGTGTTTCACTCAGAGCGGCAATTAAAGTTTCAACTGATTCTTCACCTAATTTTCGAACAATCTTGTTACGACCTTCAGAAAACAATTTTGCTGTATAAGAAATTTTAGGATCAGCTTTCTTATTAGCACTTATTATTTGATAAAGTTGATCTATGATTTTACTGTCATTTGGCATATTAAAAATAAATTCCTCTTCAAGATAAACGCACAGGAATACCTGCTGCTTGTAAATGCGATTTCACATCATATATAGAAAATTTACCAAAATGAAAGACCCCAGCAGCCAACACTGCAGTAGCATGACCATCACGAATTCCTTCAACAAAATGATCTAAAGTACCAACACCTCCAGAAGCTATAACAGGAACTCTTACTGCGTCAGCTACTGCGCGAGTCAGCGGAATATTAAAACCTTTCTGGGTGCCATCACAATCTATCGAAGTTAATAAAATTTCTCCAGCTCCAAGTTCAACTATTTGTTTTGCCCAATTAACAACATCAAGTCCTGTATTTTGACGACCGCCATGGGTAAAGATCTCGAAGTAATTTGATGAAACTTGTTTGGCATCAATTGCTACAACAATACATTGACTACCAAATTTCTCAGCTGCCTCACGAACAAAATCAGGTCGACATACTGCAGCAGTATTAATTGACACTTTATCAGCACCAGCTATCAGCAGTTGACGAATATCTTCGATGCTACGTATACCGCCACCAATAGTCAATGGTATAAAACACTCCTTTGCAATTCTCGTCACCACATCATAAAATATATCGCGATTATCAGATGAGGCCATAATATCAAGAAAGATCAGCTCATCAGCACCAGCTTGATCATAAAATCTAGCCTGCTCAACAGGATCACCTGCATCAATAAGATCTACAAAATTTACACCTTTAACAACACGTCCACCCTTGACATCTAGACATGGTATGATACGTATCTTCAGCATAACAATTAGTCCTTCAAGATCATTAATGCTTTAATTAGATCGATACGTCCATCATAAATCGCTCTCCCGGAAATAACACCATCAATACCAGAAGTAGCATATTCTTTAATAGCATATAAATCATCGAGAGAAGCAACACCGCCAGCAGCAATTATCGGAGTAGTTAACCGCTCAGCTAAAGCAACTGTAGCCAAAATATTAAGACCACATAACAATCCATCATGATTGATATCAGTATATATAATAGTAGCAACTCCTGCATCTTCAAACTTCAAAGCAAGGTCTAATGCTGTAATTTCAGAATTTTTAGACCAGCCTTCAACAGCAACATAGCCGTCTCTTGCATCAATACTTATTGCTACTTGTCCTGGAAATTGTGCACAAGCTTCTTTTACTAGTGATGAATTATGCAATGATACTGTTCCTAAAACAACACGACTAACACCTTTTTCAATCCACATAGCTATAGTTTTCATATCACGAATGCCACCACCTAATTGCACAGGTACTGTCGATGTAGCAATGATCATAGCAATAGAATCTGCATTTACAGGATGTCCTGTAAATGCACCATTTAAATCAACAACATGAATCCATTCACATCCAGCCATAATAAATTTCTTAGTCTGATCAGCAGGATCTGTATTAAAGATAGTGATAGCATCCATTTTACCCTGCTTCAGGCGTACACAAATATTATCTTTAAGGTCAATTGCAGGATAAAGAATCATGGTCGCCACATTAGAAAATTAACAATCAAAGCTAGACCAACACTTTGACTCTTTTCTGGATGAAATTGAACTCCAATCAAATTGTCGTGACCAACAACAGCAGTTAATGGTTCGCCATAATCAATTGTAGCTAAGATATCGTCCGATCGGTTCGCCACAAAATGATAGCTGTGAATAAAATAAGCGTGACTTTTAGGAGCCAATCCGGTTAAAACAGCATGTCGTTTAGCTGAAAATTGTAATTCGTTCCATCCCATATGAGGAACTTTCAGCGTCAAATCTAATGGTGTGATCATTGTTACATTTCCCTTGATCCACCCTAATCCATTCATATTACCATGTTCGAAACCACATGTAGCCATCAATTGCATACCGACACAAATACCTAAAAATGGCCTCCCTTTATTTATCACAATTTCTGTTAAAGCTTCGATCATTCCTGGTATAACGTAAAGACTACGCTTGCAATTTGCAAAAGTACCAACGCCAGGTAAAACTATATGATCAGCTCTAATTACTTGTTCTGGATCATTAGTAACTAAGATTTTACTAGTATGATTGATTTCATTTGCAGCTAGCTCGAAAGCTTTAGTTGCTGAAAACAGATTACTCGATCCGTAATCAATGATTACAATTAGTGACATTTATTAGATTTCTGTCAATGTGCCTTTTGTTGATGGAATAATATTGACATTGCGATCATAAATGGTAATTGCATCATGTAATGCTATAGCTAAGGCCTTAAAACATGATTCAGCAATGTGATGATTATTCTCACCATAAAGCGTTTCAACATGTATAGTAGCGCCAAGTGCTTGAGCAAAAGAATAAAACCATTCTTTAAATAATTCACTATCCATAGTTCCAAGTTTATCTCTTGAAAAACAAACTTTCCATATTAAGTATGGTCTATTGGATAAATCAATAACAACACGAGATAATGTTTCATCCATAGGAAGCAACGCAGATCCATATCTACATATTCCTATGCGATTTCCTAATGCTTTATTGATAGCTTGCCCTATAGCAAGTGCACTATCTTCAGCAGTATGATGTGCATCAATTTGCAAATCGCCATTCACAGTGATCTCAAGATCAATCATGCTGTGACGCGAAAACTGCTCCAACATATGATCAAGAAATGGTATGCTGGTTTTTATAAAATAATTACCAACACCATCTAAATTAACAACACCACCAATACTAGTCTCAGTAGTGTTTCTATCAATGCTGGCTTTTCGCATAATAAACCCCTTTATTCAACTCATTGTAAGATCAAGTTAATTCTCATCAAAAAATGAAAAGACATCAATCTGTCTAAGTATTACACATCAATCAACATTCTAACTATCATTTTGACTTCAATCATTTGTTTTGTAATTAAAGATTAATAATTTGATCTTTAAAATAAATTAACTATTTAACAAAACTTACAGTTTTGTAATTTACAATATATTTTGATTTACTAATATGATCACCTGCGACGCTTTAGTAAAACATAAAACGCACCAGAACCACCATGTTTAGACTTAGCAAGTGTAAAAGCGAGGATTTTCGAACGTAAGTTAGATTCATCTAGCCATTTTGGTACTTCGATTTTTAGAACACCAGATCTTTCATGATTACCCTTTCCAGTGATCACCAATAAGCAACGTCGCCCAAAATCAATAGAATTGATAATAAATTGAAACAAAGCCGTATGTGCCATAGGTATTGTTAAACCATGTAAATCTATAGTTGCGTCAATATCAATTAACCCATTAATGAAGCGACTAGCAGTACTTTTATCTAATCCTGGAACATGTCGATAATCGATCGCTAAACTATGTGATCTTTGAGCTAATAATTCTGACGTTTTGACTTTCGTATCATCAGAAGATGAAGATATGAATGAAGATTGTCTTGCAATTTGTAATGGCAGCCACTCTTTAGGCTTGATATATGATTTTTGTTCAAAAGACTCATTATTGTTTTTAGAAAACTTCTTTACACCATGCATCATATCATGCCATAGCCTAATTTCTTCACCACTAACCACTCGTTTGGTACGATCTTTTATCATAATAAATGAATAAATCTGTAACACATTCTTTCAAAAACAACGTTAACCATCTTTTTATTTCTAAGTGTTAAATGTGACTGATTGATGATACACTCAATAAACATCATTACAAAACTAATAATAATTTTTGATTTTTTCTGTAAGAACCGCAAAATATGTTATATTTTCATACTTATTTGACCACATATTAATTTTTGCCTAAAATCTTAATTATCTTTATATTTTTATGTTATGAAGCAATTATTAAATACATTACAAAATGTTTTTTATAAAATTAGATTGAATAAAAAGAATTGATCATATTCATCTATGGTATAGAGAAATTAATATGCTATTTTAAATTTATCGCTCTCGTTCCAAAGTCGATTCCATTCTTGTTTATACGTCATAACAATATCTTGTGCATTTCGTAATAATAAAATGTTTTCAGCATTTTTATTAAAAGCAGCATCACTATAATTAAAGCTACCTGTTTCTATATGCTTATCATCAAAGATCATAAATTTATGATGAAAAATTGCATAATGTGCATTAGTACGAACTAATATTCCGTGATTAGCAAGAAAAGTTATCGAAGAATATTTACCTAGATTTGACTTAGCGTCTGCTATAATTCTTATATGAACTCCACGTTTATGAGCTTCAAGCAATGCAAGAGAAATCTGCTTACTAGTAAATATATAAGTAGCCACTAGAATAGATTTTTTTGTCTCTCTGATACATTCTAAGATAATATCTAGGGGTGATTTTAAATTCGACGTATCATATCTATTAGGAGAAAATCCAACCTCAACTTCTGAAGTTATTGTATTCGCACTAGATATAAGAAAACATAAAAATATAGTACTTAAAATGATAGCTTTAACAAAATTAATCATTATGTTTTTATATTTATTCAAATTTTCAATAAAATTGAAGACATGTTACTTTTTATTTTCAAAAAATAATATTCAAAGTAAATATAAAATCGATAATATCTAGCTAACATTCACTTTAAAATTGATCTTGTTATGAGTCTTTTTAAAAAATCAGGTTTTTTTGGTAGTAAAATATAGTAACTTCCTGCATTTTTCATACGACCGGCTTTATTAAATGCAGCTTCGCCGGTACCAAAGTAGATATCTCCGCGCACCGGTCCTTTGATCGCTGCGCCGCTATCCTGAGCAACCATAAGTCGACGCAACGGTCGTCCATCAGAATCCGTACTGTCCAACCAAATTGGTATTCCTAGAGGCACAAAGTGGGGATCTACAGCCATACTGCGTTCTTTCGTTAAGGGAATTCCTGCTGCACCTACCGGACCATCGCCGTCAATTAATCGAAAAAAAATATAGCGAGGATTTTTTGCCATTAAATATTTGGCTTCAATAGGATGCATCTTCAACCAAGTGCGAACTGTTTGCATTGTTGTATCTTTGTGTGTAATTTTACCGTGATCAAGCAAAATTCGCCCTAAGCCAATAAATTTGTGACCATTACTGCCATTATAACCAACTTGTACTATTCTACCGTTATCAAGATGTACTCTGCCTGATCCTTGAATATGTAAAATATGTGCATCAACAAGATCGTCAACCCACAACAATTCATCAACATTGCCTCTAAGAGCCCCAGCTTCGATTTCAACACGACTATAATAAGTAGAATCAAGTGGCAGATCTTTTGGGCGTATATATAGTGGTACCTGATAAGCTCCAAAACGACGTTGCGATCCTCTCAATTCAATTTCAAAATAACCAGTGAACAAACCTTTAGTATTTCTACCGTCAGATACTAAAAACGGTTGAAACCAAGTTTCAAAATAATCACGCACAGCTTGAGAATCTTTATCATTAACATTACTCATAGCCACGCATGAACTTAACCAATCACCAACTAAACCACCTATTCCAATAGATCTATTTGGCGATAACTTTGTAAAATAATCACAACTACGCTTAAATGCTGGGAAAACTTGCGTCTGAACATCACTATCCCAACCAAGAAGTTTACTGTAATCGACTGCAGTTAACACTAGCCGATCTAAACCAATTGAACTTTGTGTATCTATAGGCTTTTTAATATCTATTGTAGGTGAGCAAGTAGTCGTTAGCGTTATAATTCCAGCAAAAATTAAAATTTTGCTAAATTTAGTAAAATCAAAATAAGCAATGATCATTATTCTAATCTACGTGTTGCAACCAATAACCAATTTGGATCAGTAGATTGTGCATCATGTATAAATCTCCACAAATCAATAATTTGAACTGATTTAGATGGATCACCTTCAATTATTTTACCTTCAGCATTCTTAATAAGGATCATCTGATTACTGACGAATTTGACAGAAATAATTATCTTTCGATCATCAATTTTAGAGTCTTCAATATCTGCCGAAACAATACTTATAAGTTTTGATTGACAAATTTCTCCTGCTTGCGCACGAATATCAATTGCATTGCAAAAAATTTTTAAAACTTCATCTGACAACAAAGGTTTTAATGTTTCTCGATCATTGCCAGCAAAAGCAGAGACTATCCTCTCAAATGCTACTTTTGCTCCATGCAGAAAACCTTCTGGAACATAATTAAAATTATCCAGATTAGTTTGAATCACAGACTCATTTGCTACTTCATCTATATTATTATAACTTGTTAATTTTTCTGGATCATCTATAGTACCTTGACTGCGATTAACTTTGGTAATTGATCGTTCATTGCCAGTACGACAACCAAGTACATTACGTAAACGCAATCCAAAAAATAATGCCACCATTGCAAAAAAAATAATATCGATAAATTGTGAGCCATCTGTCATGTTTTAATTTTCCAATAATCATTGTAAATATTTAACTACATAATGAGTGATTTGCATAATCAAAAAATTATTAATATCATTGATTTTTGTTTTACCCTAATTTGCAGTTACTTTTTATGTTAATCATAGTATGCATTACATTAATAAAAGATAATAGTAATTCTATATCTGAAATTTTAAATATCAACGATGCGTAATTCTTATTATAAATAAGTTCGTTCCAGTTGTATTTTCTAAAATTTCATGATAACGCTAAATATCATGTATGATTATAATCGTTTATAATTATTGTTTGTATACTAATAAATTAGTATACAAACATCTTTAATCTGGGGCGCAAGATGACTGATAATAAAAACCAACAAACTCTAATGAGAGTACAAGTAAACGCTCAATATATTAAAGATCTGTCGTTTGAGATTCCTAATGCGCCAGCAATTTATACAGAAGAAATTAATGCACCTGACGTTTCAGTACACGTCGATCTTGTAGCAAATCCTTTGTACCAGAATATTTACGAAGTTGTTTTACATTTAAAAATCAATGCTAAAATAAAAGATTTTACAGCATTTATTGTAGAACTATCTTATGCAGGTGTTTTCGGCACCAATGTCAATAACGAACATCTACGTCCGTTATTATTAATTGAATGCCCACATCTACTTTTCCCGTTCGCAAGAAACATTATCGCAAATGTAACATATGATAGCGGTTTTTCTCCTGTTATATTGCAACCTATTGATTTTAATTCTCTTTATTATAGCCATGCTCAAAAAACTGAAACGAGTGCAATAATCTGAAAGCTATATAAATATATATAACATGTTGTCTGTCATCGAAAATATTAAATATTTATTTCACTAACCAAAGAGAATTTTTAAGTTTGTTTTTACAAAATTTTTCATGCTCCAACAATTCTGTTTCACTTAGTGAATAAGACCTTGGATGTCGAATATGTCTTTGTTTAATAAAATCAGTCTTTTTCTTAGCAAGGTTTAAATCTAGTTCAGGCTCACTACCTCCAATCAATTCGAAATAAACATTAGCCAACAATTCAGCATCAAGCAAAGCACCATGCTTGGAGCGCATTGTACTGTTAATATTAAAACGACGACAAAGAGCATTTAAACTAACAGGTGAACCTGGAAATTTACACCGAGCCATAATCATAGTGTCAACCGCTCGTTCTCGCGGTAATAATTCATAACCTATAATCTTTAATTCCAAGTTAATGAATTTTAAATCAAAGTCAGCATTATGAATAATCAACGGTGAATCTTCAATAAATCCAAGAAAATCATCTGATAATTCAGCAAATGTTGGATGTTCTCGAAGAAATTCTTCAGATAATCCATGAATCTTGATAGCCTCCTCAGGTATGTCACGATTAGGATTTATATAGGTGTGATAAACTTTCCCAGTAGCCAGATGATTAACTAGTTCTACACAGCCAATTTCAACAAGACGGTGTCCAGTTTCTACATCTAGACCAGTAGTTTCAGTATCTAACACAACCTCACGCATTGATTTCTCTCTATAAAAAGATAATTTTATCAATAAAAAAATCTAAATGAATAATAATAGTTAATTCTTTCTTTGTAATAAAACCGTCATCATCATATGTATTTTTCGTAAAGTTAATCTTAATCCAGCACCTGTATGAATAATAAAATCTGCTTTCTGACGCTTCTTATGATCTGATAACTGATGTTTACAAGTTGCAATTAGTTTTTCAAGAGTCATGTTAGTCCTAGATAATACTCTTTGAACTTGCATAAAAGCAGGACAAGACACAACAGCAACAGTATCAACACGAATAATATTACACGTTTCAAATAATAGTGGAATATCAAGAACAACCAATCTATTTCGTCGGCATCTAGACAGCTTTATAAAACAGCTTATTTGATTATATATAATTGGATGAATAATAGATTCTAATAGTTTTAAAGCTACATGATTATTAAACACTAAACTCCTAAGAAGATCTCTATTAACAGCTCCGTCATTAATGACGTTGGGAAAAACTTGTTCAATTGCATTGATCGCAATTCCTCCCTTTTCTAGCATTAAATGTACTTCTCTATCAGCATCATATACAGGAATTCTCATCAATTGTAATTGTCGCGTTGCTGTACTTTTCCCCATTCCAATAGATCCGGTCAATCCAAGAATAATCATTCATTTTCCATGTAATGCCGAAGATTAATTGTTACTTCAGGCATAATATTGAACCAAGTAAAAAAACTAGGACACGCCTGATAAAGTAACATACCAAGACCATCAACTATTCTATAGCCGTATTTATGCGCCATAGTTAGTAAAGGTGTTCTAATTGGTGTGCAGACGATATCAGCAACAACAGCATTCTTTGGTAATAAATCAAGTTCTAATTCAAGAGGCTGTTGACCAATCATACCGAGACTAGTTGCATTAACTAATAATGCAGATCCATAAAGAGCATCGTTACGATTATTCCAATCAACCACTTCAATTGAATTACCAAATTCCTCAGCTAATTCTAAAGCACGAGACTTAGTTCTATTAATCAAACGAACCTTTGGGACACCATTACTTAATAAACCAACTATAATAGCACGTGCAGCACCTCCAGCACCAATAATAACAGCAGGACTGATTGTAATATTAAAATCAGGAACAGTTATACGAATATTTTCTAAAAACCCAAATACATCCGTATTTCTACCTTCTATACTACCATCTTCACGTATTATAAGAGTATTAACAGCACCAATCCGTCTAGCAATAACATCCACATGATCGGATAGTTTAAATGCCATTTGTTTATACGGTATTGTCACATTAACACCAATAAAACCAATGTTCGAAATAGCTCGTAAAACAGATCTAAAATCTCTAGGCCTAACTTGTAATGGTAAATAAACTCCATCAATACGATATTTCTCAATCCAAAAACCATGTAGTTTTGGTGAAAGAGAGTGACTAACAGGCCAGCCAATAATACCTACTAGTTTAGAATTACCAGATAAAATCATACTTCACCATTACGATTAACTTTCTCTATCAATCTACTATCTACAATGTGATTGAGTTTATATCTCCTTTTATATACGTCAACACCCTGTTAGTTAATTAATATTAATGTGGATAAAACATTAATATTTCATGATATGATTTTTCATATCACAATTATACTCAATTCTTCAACAAACATACTAAGCTGTGAATAACTAACCACACATAATAATATATATGTTCAAATCTTCTTATTTACACTTTTTATATCTCAGAATAGTTCAATCATTCAGTTCTTATTATCTCTTCACTCAATACATAAATATTGTTGATAAATTTCTTAATATCTTCTTAATAAGATTTAATTCACTTTATTCACACTTACTATCATTTACATCTATAAAAAATTATTAAATTAAATATACTATTTTGTTTAAGTTATTATTCATTTACAAATTTTATCAAATAACTACAAAGCATTTTGTTAGTTATTCATCTATATAAATATATCTAAATACAAATCTAAAACACTTCATCCAAACTAATAATTTTCAACACATATTTACTATTCAAACACAAAAAAGTTATTTCAAATACTTACATCCCTTTTAAAACTATCAATCAATAATAAATACAAAAACAAATTTTTATATCAACAATAAACTTTCTCTTAATTATTATGAACAATATCCACTAATAATGTTTTTTTAGTAAGTAAACAAATCTTGAAAGTAATCTATGAAAAAAACAGCTGTTGTTTTACTAAATTTTGGAGGACCTGATTCTTCAATTACTATCAAACCATTTTTGTTTAATCTTTTTAACGATCCTGCAATAATCAACTCTCCAAAATTAATAAGAATAATTATAGCTTGGTTTCTTTGCACACATCGCAAATCTACATCAAAGAAAATCTATGCTAACTTTAATTATAAATCACCATTATTAAATTCCACAAATAGTCAAGCAGAAGCTATCAAAAATAGATTAGATAAAAATACACATATCTTTATAGCTATGCGCTATTGGCATCCATTTATCAAAGAAGTAGCAATTTCTATTAAACAATGGGATCCTGACCAAATAATTTTATTACCACTCTATCCACAATTCTCAACTGTAACAACATTATCATCAATTAAAGAATGGCAACGAGTAACTGACTATATTAAGTTGACAAAACCAACCAAAATGATATGTTGTTACCCGATAAACAAAAAAATGATTGAAGCACAAGCCTTCTTACTAAAAAAATTCATTAAAAAAACAAAACATGATACTCGTGTCTTATTTTCAGCACATGGTCTATTAAGAAAGATAATAAATAGTGGTGATTGTTACAAAGAACATGTAGAATTAACTGCTAATGCAATAGTTGAAAAACTTGAAATACCAAATCTTGACTGGATAATTAGTTATCAAAGTAGAATTGGTAAGATGGACTGGATCGAACCATTTACTGATAGTGAAATACGTAGGGCTGGAAATGATGGTAAGGCATTAATTATTCAACCAATAACTTTTGTTTCTGAATGTTCAGAAACAAAGTTCGAATTAGATATTAAATATTCAAAGTTAGCAAGAGATGTTGGAGTTCCACTTTATTTAAGAGTTCCAACATTAGGTAGCAACAAAATTTTTATAGATGGACTGATTGATTTAATCATGAAAGCAAAAGCTACAAACAATCATATATGTTCAAATAACATATGTTCTATGAACATTAAAAAACTATGTGATATTAACACTTCAATATATTGTGGTTACGCAATATAAATTTACTAATAACTGTTTTGAAAATCACATTCCTCACACTCTAAATTTTCTAAGATTTCTTATTTCAAATAAAAATCACAGTTATCAATTATATTTTATTTATCATAACTAAATACTGGATACATCATGAATCTCCATGATCTTAAGACTAAAAATCCACCAGAACTTCTAGCATATGCAGAAAAATTACAAATTGAAAATGCTTCAACATTACGCAAACAAGATATGATGTTCGCTATACTAAAACAATTAGCAGAAAATAATACACCTATATATGGTGATGGTGTAATTGAGATCCTTCAAGATGGCTTTGGTTTCTTACGTTCTCCAGAATCAAACTATTTGCCAGGACCTGATGATATATATGTATCTCCAAGTCAAATTCGAAAATTTTCATTAAGAACAGGCGATACTGTTGATGGTCAAATTAGATCTCCAAAAGATGGTGAGCGTTATTTTGCTATTTCTAAAGTTAGTACTATTAACTTTGAACCACCTGATAATGTTAGACATAGAATTAATTTTGATAATCTAACACCAATCTATCCAAACAAACGTCTAAATTTAGAAAATGAAAATCCAACTACCAAAGATCTAACTACTAGAATAATTGATTTAATAGCACCACTAGGTAAAGGACAGCGTAGTTTAATTGTAGCACCACCTAGAACTGGTAAAACAGTAATGTTGCAAAATATTGCACAGGCAATTGCTGCAAATCATCCAGAAGTATATTTAATTGTATTGCTTATAGATGAACGTCCTGAAGAAGTTACTGATATGGAACGATCTGTAAATGGTGAGGTCATTAGCTCCACTTTTGACGAACCTGCATTACGTCATGTTCAAGTTACAGAAATGGTATTAGAAAAATCAAAGAGACTGATTGAACATAAACGAGATGTTGTTATCTTACTTGATTCAATTACACGCCTAGCTCGTGCATACAATACTGTAATACCAAGCTCAGGTAAGGTATTAACCGGTGGTGTTGATGCAAATGCTTTACAATTACCTAAAAGATTTTTCGGAGCAGCACGTAATATAGAAAATGGTGGATCTTTAACAATTATTGCTACAGCTCTAATTGATACAGGAAGTCGTATGGACGAAGTAATATTTGAAGAGTTTAAGGGAACCGGAAATTCAGAAGTAATTCTTGATAGAAAATTATCTGATAAAAGAACTTTTCCAACTATTGATATAACAAAATCAGGAACTAGAAAAGAAGAGTTATTAGTTGATAAATCTGTATTATCTAAAATGTGGATATTACGCAGAGTATTAATGCCAATGGGTGTTATAGACTCAATGGAGTTTCTTATAGATAAATTAAAACATTCAAAAAATAATTCTGATTTCTTTGAATCAATGAATAGTTAGTTTTATTTTTAAATCAATTAATTATTCAAACAATAAGAACAGTAGAACCTGTAGTTTTACGATTTTCCAATTCATAATGAGCCTGTGCAACTTCAGATAATTTATACGTTTGGTTAATTTCTATCTTAACTATTTTATTAATAACTATATCAAATAATTCATTAACATTTGTTAGTAATTCTGAACGATTATTAATATACGTTTCTAATGTCGGTCTAGTAAGATAAAGAGATCCATTGGTAGCTAAAGTTCCTACATTAAAAGCAGGAATTATACCTGATGATTGTCCAAAACTAACCATCAATCCACGTGGCTGTAAACATTTAAGAGATCCTTCAAAAGTATCTTTACCTACTGAATCATAAACAACTCTAACTCCTTTTCCACAAGTTATTTCTTTAACTCGTGTAACAAAATTTTCTATAGTATAATCAATCACATAATCAGCACCATATGATTTTACTAACATAGCTTTATAATAACCTTTAACAGTGCCTATAACGATTGCACCTAGATGCTTTGCCCATTGACAAGCAATCAAACCAACTCCACCAGCTAATGCATGAAAAAGAATAATATCTCCAGATTGAACATTATAGATTTTTCGTAAAAGGTATTGACTGGTTAATCCCTTTAACATCATAGAAGCAGCTTTAGTATCACTTAAACTATCAGGAAGTACTACTAAATTACGTGATGGAATAATACGACGTTCACTATATGATCCGATAGGACCATTAGCGTAAGCAACACGATCACCAACTTTAACCTCATTAACTTCTGAACCAATAACTTCAACGATACCAGCACCTTCAAAACCTAATGAACTTGGCAGACTTGGCAGACTGTAAGTACCATTACGATAATAAATATCAATAAAATTAAGACCAACAGCAGTTTGATGAATTAATACGTCTCTAGGACCAGGTGATTGTATATTTACGTTTTCCCAACGCATTTGTTCTGGTCCACCATATTTATAAATTAAAATTGATTTAGTCATAATGTCTATTTAACCTGATAATTAGCTTATGCTTTTAAAATTCGACAAAAAAATATACAATTTGTAATTAACAATCAATTTTATTCTATAAATAAATATAAATATGAATTAATTTAATGAAACATTCTACTATTTTTGCTTTATCTAGTGGTTTTGGTCGCACTGGTATTTCTGTCTATCGCTTATCAGGTCCAGATTCTGGTTATGCACTTATTAATTTAAGTAAACGTATATTACCAAAAGCACGTTATGCTAGTCGTCGTATTTTATATGATGAGTTTGGTAATAAAATTGATGATGGTTTAGTTATATGGTTTCCAAAACCACATAGTTTTACAGGAGAAGATGTTGTAGAACTACATTTACATGGTGGCATAGCAGTAGCATCTGCAATAACAGATGCGCTATTAAAATTAAACTTAGAACCTGCTGATCCAGGAGAGTTCAGCCGTCGTGCTTTTTTAGCTGGAAAATTTGATTTAATTCAAGCTGAAGCTATTTCTGATCTGATTAATGCTGAAACAACAACACAAAGATTACAAGCATTAAGACAAATGGATGGAGCTTTAACTAAAATTTATAATAATTGGAGAAATCAATTATTGCAGTGTCAAGCATATCTTGAAGCAGAAATCGATTTTTCAAATGAAGACTTACCTAATAAAATAAACGACCAAGTTATGTTAAATCTTAATAATCTTGTTGATGAAATTTCATCACACCTCAATGATAACAATTGTGGTGAACGATTACGAGAAGGTCTGTCTGTAACAATTGTAGGTGCTCCAAACGTCGGTAAATCCAGCTTACTTAATAGAATTGCCAAACGTGATATAGCAATCGTTTCTTCTTTAGCTGGAACAACTCGTGATGTAATTGAGGTACATCTTAATCTTTCTGGGTATCCAGTTATTTTAGCAGATACAGCAGGATTACATGAATCTACAGAAACTATTGAAAAAGAAGGAGTGCGTAAAACTTATGAATATGCTAAAAGTGCAGATCTTAAGTTAATTATTTTTAATGCACAAACATTAGAAGAACCTAATACAGATAGCTTAGCACTAATTGATGATAGAGCTTTAATAGTAGTAAATAAATGTGATTGTCAAACCAAATCATTACCAAATAAAATAAGAGATAGATCATTTTTAGTAGTTTCTGCAAAAACAGGAATAGGAATTGATTCGCTAATATCAGAATTAACTAATCAAGTAACTTTGTTACTTAAAAAAGATGATGTGCCAATGATTACTAGAGTTCGACATCGTAATGCGTTGCAAAAAACTGAAATAGCAATACGTCGTGCTTTACAAGCACCTTTTATTGAACTAGTTGCTGAAGATATTAGATTAGCATCTAGAAATCTCGGAAAGATTACAGGAAAAATTGAAGTTGAAGAAATGTTAGATGTAATTTTTAATGAGTTCTGTATTGGTAAATAATAATGTTTCATGTGAAACATTATTATAATAAACATGAGAAAGTTTGACGTTATTGTTGTTGGAGCTGGACATGCTGGTTGTGAAGCTGCTGCAGCATCAGCAAGACGTGGTGCTAGGACTATACTATTTACACATCGTATTGAAACCATTGGAGAAATGAGTTGTAATCCTGCAATAGGAGGTTTGGCTAAAGGTCAATTGGTACGAGAAATAGATGCTTTAGATGGAGTAATGGGAAGAGTAATTGATCAATCTGGAATTCAATTTCGAATTCTAAATCGTAGTAAGGGGCCAGCAGTACATGGCCCTCGTGCTCAAGCTGATCGTAAAAAATATCGCCAAGAAATGCATAATATTCTTTCAGATACTACAAATCTCGTTGTTGAAGCAGCCACTATTAAAAATCTAATAACAAATTATAATTGTAAATCAGTTATTGGAGTAATAACTTCAATTGGTGAACATATTTTATCCAAAGCTGTAGTTATAACCACAGGAACATTTTTGCGTGGTTTAATTCATATTGGTGAACGTTGTTTTTCCGCAGGACGTATTGGTGATGTATCAAGTATAGATCTATCTAATGGACTTAAGCAAATTGGATTTAATCTTAAGCGGTTAAAAACAGGAACACCTTGTAGATTAGATGGTCGTACTATCAATTGGAATATATTAGAGATTCAAACAGGAGACGACTCACCTAAACCATTTTCTTTTCTTACTGAAAAGATTACAACAACGCAAATAACTTGTGGAATTACAGGAACAACATCAACTTCACATGAACTAATTAAATCTAATTTGCACCGAGCTCCAATATATTCAAATAAGATTAGTGGTATTGGACCAAGATATTGCCCTAGCATCGAAGAAAAAGTAGTTAGATTTTCTGAGCGTAGTAGACACCAGATCTTTCTAGAACCTGAAGGTTTAAATGATTACGTAGTATACCCGAACGGAATTTCTACTTCTATGCCAGAAGATGTTCAAAAAGAATTGTTATTAACAATTCCAGGTCTAGAAAAAGCAGTTATGTTGCAACCTGGATATGCTATTGAATATGATTCCATAGATCCACGTACATTATATCCTTGGTTAGAAGCTAAACATATTTCTGGTCTTTTTTTTGCAGGACAAATTAATGGAACAAGTGGCTATGAAGAAGCGGCTGCACAGGGATTAATTGCTGGAATTAACGCTTCTTTATTAACTGAAGGAGAAAATAAACATTTTGTTCTAGATCGAGCTGAAGCCTATATTGGAGTACTAATAGACGATCTAGTAACGTGTGGTATTAATGAACCATATAGAATGTTTACTTCTAGAGCAGAATATCGTTTATCATTACGTGCTGATAATGCTGATTTGCGTCTTACTCCACGTGGATTAGAAATTGGATGTGTTGGTATTAAGCGAGAAAAAATATTTAACTTAAAAAATAAAGAACTTAAAATAAGAAGAGAGCAACTCCAAAACTTAATGATAGCACCTAAAATATTAAAAACTCATGGAATATCTATTAATCAAAATGGAATTCAACGTTCAGCATTTTCCTTATTAAAACATCCTGACATATCCTGGGCTTTTCTCATTGATTTATGGCCAGAATTAATTAGTATTAATAATGAAATTGCTGAACAACTTGAAATTGAATGTCATTATGCAGATTATCTTGATCGTCAAGTGATTGATATTGAAACATTTCGTCGCGATGAAGTAATAATATTACCAACTAACATTGATTATGATATGATCCACGGTTTATCTTCAGAAGTTAAGTTAAAACTAAAAGAGGCTAGACCAACAACATTAGGAGCAGCTGGAAGGATTTCTGGAATTACACCAGTAGCTTTACTAATATTATTGGCTTACGTTAAACAAAATCGATTTAAATTATAATGATTCGTATAAAATTTGTAGAAACCTAATACTGATAATTTTTTATTTATATAAAATATTTATTTTTTCATAAGTAAGTTAGAAATATATTTTATATGTAGAAGATTTTATATAGTTCTCTTTTAGAAATACATAATAGATATTAAAACTAACATAAATAGAGAACATTAATGTCGTCTCGTATAATTTCTATTACCAACCAAAAGGGTGGAGTTGGTAAAACAACTACAGCAATCAATTTAGCTACTGCTATTGTATCTACTGGAAAATGTGTACTAATTGTAGATCTCGATCCACAGGGTAATGCAAGCACTGGTCTTGGTGTTGAAAGAAAATCTTGTGATGCTAATTTATATCATGTATTAACTGGTGATGCTAATTTGTCTGATGGTGTAATTTCAACACAAATTCCTAATTTATCGATTATACCATCATCTATCGATCTATCTGGTGCTGAAATTGAATTAATTGACAAATCAAGACGTGAATATCTACTTTATGAAGCATTGATCAATAACAATAAATATGATTATATTTTTATTGATTGTCCACCATCATTAAGTCTACTAACATTAAATGCTCTTGTAGCCTCACAAGCAGTGTTGGTACCATTGCAGTGTGAATTTTTTGCTTTAGAAGGTGTAAGTCATTTGATTAAAATAATAGATAGAGTAAATGAAGTTTTTAATCCAAAACTTAAACTACACGGTATTGTATTAACCATGTTTGACAAAAGAAATTGTTTATCAAACATGGTTGCTACAGATGTTCGTAATTATTTTGGAGATAAAGTGTATAAAACAATGATTCCACGGAATGTTCGTGTTTCTGAAGCACCGTCACACGGCAAACCAGTACTACTTTATGATGTACGATGCGCAGGATCAGAAGCATATGTTAAACTTGCTATAGAAGTATTAAAACGTGAACGAGATTTATGGTGTTAATATGATTGAAAAATCACGTCGTTATGGTCTTGGTCGTGGCCTTTCCACTCTGTTAGGAGAACCTTTAAATAAACATAAATCTACAATTGGTTTTTCGTCTGAAGTATTTTGTGTTGTATCTAGTAAAAAACTTCAACCAGGACGTTTTCAGCCACGTCGAATATTTGATCATAACTCTATTGATGATTTAGTAAAATCAGTTAGAGAAAAGGGAATTTTACAACCTATTTTAGTTCGACCTAGATCAAAAGATCCTGAATCTTTTGAAATTATTTCTGGTGAGCGTAGATGGCGTGCATCACAAATTGCTCTTCTTGATGAAGTACCAGTTATTATTCGTAATTTATCAGATCGAGAAGCAATGGAAGTTGCATTAATAGATAATTTACAACGTAGAGATCTTTCGCCAATAGAAGAGGCAGAAGGTTATTGTCGATTAATAGATGAATTTTTACATACTCAAGAAGAATTAGCAAAAACTGTTGGTAAAAGTCGTAGTCACATTGCGAATATGATGAGGTTGTTAGGTTTACCAGAGCAAATCAAGAATATGCTTAATGATGGAATTTTGACAGCAGGCCATGCAAGAGCATTGTTAACAAGCACTAATCCTGTTTTTTTAGCTAAACTAGTTATCAAAAATGGTTTGAATGTTCGACAAACTGAAAAATTGGCAAATCAAAGAGAAAAAAAAACTAGCAAGACAAACAAAAATGTTGATCTTCTTGCTTTGGAACGTGATATGACTAAATTATTGGGTTTTAAAGTATTAATCACTTTAAATAATAAAGGTGGTCGTATACTAATGAAGTATTCTACACTAGAACAATTGGACGATGTTTTAAATCGTCTAAGTAATGGCCTACACGGTATACAGAGTCAATTAAAAAGATAATCATCATATAAGCGTTCTGATAAAAACTTAATTTGTATCTGCTTTATTCGCAAGTTTTGTTACTTGTATAATGGCACGACAGCATATTTCTTCGGCTAACATGCTGGTATTTTTACAAGATATTTCTGTAGTTAATAATATATCTAATACTATACTTATATTTTTAATTGACCAGCGAATTAACTGAATGCGTATATGATCAACTATATGAAAATGTAACGAAGGACTGATAAGTTCCAATGCTTGCTTAATGCTTTTCCCCTCTATTATAAAACTCTTTAATATATGCAAACGTTGAAAATATCGGTGCAAACTAATCAAAATAGTAATTGGAGAAGTTCCATTACGATAAAGACGATCAAGAATACATTGTGTATTTAAATGATTTCCATTAGCACAACATATTACCAAATCATCTAATGACATTGTAATTGTATCGCCAATACAATCTACCACATCTTTTATACTTACATTGTTATTACAACCAATGTAAAGAGCAAGTTTTTTTATTGCCGAAGTAATTGCCAAACGATCTCCATCTAAATGATTGGAAATCCAAGATATAACATCTGATGCTGCAATCAAGCCATTTTCTTGTAATTTTTCTTTAATAATTGTTTCTAACTTACTATCACGATCGATATAACATGGAATGGAGACTGCATTAGCATCACACTCGATCAATTTTCTTAATTTTGAACGAGATTCTAATTCTACAGATTCAAGTAAAATTAAAGAATTTCCAATTGGATTCTTTAAAAAAAGTTGAATTATATTTGTAATATTATCAATTACATTATGTAACAATACAATTCTTTTTTTACCAGTCATAGAAAGTGATGTAGCTTCGTTAAAAAAAAGTGAAGGATCATTCTTTACACTATTAGAACTTAAATTGACGATTTGAAAAGGATCTTTAGTGTCATTACAAAACCATTTTATTAGACACTCAATGCGCTCTTTGATTAATCCAACATCTGAACCATAAACTAAAATGATTCGAACTGTTGTATTTGGTATCTTTAAAAAGCTTTCTATACGATTACCGATTAGTTTCATTAATAAGATTTTCTTTTTTCATTTTGTTTGATCTAATAAAATAAACAGCCAATCTATTACGAATTTCATCAGCAATAGTCTTTGCCGCACGATGATGTATGTCATCAACTGCTGAAATATTCGAATAATGTTTTTCTAAAAGCTCATAATCGTAGCTAAACATTTGATTAAATGTATCTGTGAATAAGCGTGTAGATTTTTCATTAAGAGAAAATGTTACGGTGTAAATTAATGTATTACGTGTTGCTAAAGAGTCTTTACGAAAAGTATGTTGTTTTTCACTTAATATAGACGAAACTAATAAATTATATCGTGGTTTGTAATATTCTCCGTGTGGATTAAGATTAGTCAGTAATTCGTTATGAAGTAATTGTCCATCACGATTTTCTAATGGTACTACATGAATGTTATAAAGATCATTCATTACTGTGTTACTGTATAAATTTTCGCCATATAATGCATGAAATTCGCAAGATGTTATTATAATTAATAAAAATGGAATTCTTAAAATCAATAAGAATTTATTTGATAAAACAATTTTTTTTAAAAAATTCCAATTAAGATTGTTCATTAAAAAAACTTCAAAATACAATTTTTAAATTGACTGCTATTTTATTTTGATCAATACATAAAATAATGTCATCATTTTTTATCACTTCTCAGTTTTCATCTTGGATATTGGCTATAAGGCCACGAACACTTAGTCTTTCTGTTGTTCCAGTTGTTGTTGGTAGCTCTATAGCTTGGAGTGAATGTAGTAAAATTGATTGTTTTGCTCTTCCACTGATATTGATCGCTGCTATTTCTATCCAAATTTGTTCAAATCTTTATAACGACGCTATTGATTATGAATGCGGTTGTGATGGATCTGATCGTATAGGACCATTACGTGTAACTGCTACTGGATTGTTATCGTCATCACAAGTTAAACATGGTGCTTTTTTTTGTATGATTATAGCTATGTTATCTGGTACTAGTTTAGTCTGGATTGGTGGTTGGCCTATTCTATTATTAGGATTGATTAGTTTATTTGCTACTTTGTTTTATACAAGCGGACCATTGCCAATTTCTTATACACCGTTCGGAGAGGTGTGTGCATTAATCTTTTTTGGCATTTGTGCTGTTGCAGGAACAGTTTGGTTGCATATTGGGTATTTAACTAATGTTTCAGTATTGAGTGGAATAGCAGTTGGTTGCTTTAGTTCAGCGGTTTTGCTTGTTAATAACTATCGAGATGTAGCTTCTGATATTAGAGTAGGAAGACATACATTGTCTATTATTATTGGTTCTAGAGCTAGTTGTTGGATTTATTGTGCGTTAATGACCATTCCATTTATTTTACTACCACTACTTAATAATTTGTTACAAAATAAACATGTTTTGATAGTTTTTTTATGTGCTCCGTTCTCATTACTAATGATTAGAAAATTTTTTCATGAAAATGTAGGACCTATTTTTAATAAAATTCTTAGTCAGACAGCTCAGATACAATTGATTTATGGAATTTTGCTTTGTTTTGGGTTGTTATTATAAGAAATATTGTTGCCTAATAAGTTAAGTGATAATCACTATACAAAATAGATATCTATTTGGATCTCAATATACTTATTATGAAGATTTTTAGTAAATGCGTGGTTCTGTGCCATTAATAAGACGTTTGATGTTATCGTGATGACGAATAAAGCCTAATATAGCAAGGGCGATAACCATTAGAACATGTAAGTGTGTGCTCCAAATCAACGCAGTAAAAATTGCAATAATTAAAGCCACTAGTGCAGCTTGCGATGATATACGAAAAATCCAAACTGTTATCAACCAAGCTAAACAAGTACTAAGACCAACAGGCCAAGAACTAATTAACAGAACGCCAAATGTTGTTGCAACACCCTTTCCACCTCTAAATTTTAGCCAGATCGGAAAGTTATGACCTAAAACTACTGTTAAACCTGATAACAATCCAATATCAACTCCAGCTAACCACGTACTGATCCAAACAGCAACAGCACCTTTTCCGCAATCAAGAATTAGAGTATTAAGAGCTAATATTTTGTTACCTGTTCTGAGCACATTTGTAGCACCTATATTTCCTGATCCAATAGAGCGAATATCACCAAAACCAGCTATATAAGTGAGAATAAGACCAAATGGAATAGATCCTAATAAATATCCGAAAATTCCTATTAATAGTAGTGATAATTCAGACATCAGTTGCAAAAACCGTGCGACCATCGATTACAGTGCGAAGTACTTTACCTCTTAAGTAATGACCGTTGAATGGTGAATTTTTTGATTTACTATGAAATTGTTCAGAATTAACCAACCAAGAATGATTTGGATCAAAGATTGTTAAATCAGCAGGGATACCGATCTTCAACATCCCTGCTGATAATTTCAATAAACGAGCTGGATTCAAGCTTAAGAGTTCTATTGCTTTGAGCAATGTTATATGATTGTTGTGATACAGTTCTAAAGTAGTGGCAAGTAAGGTTTCGAGGCCAATACCACCATACTCTGCTTGAGAAAATGGGAGGCGTTTTGAATCTTGATCCTGTGGTGCGTGATCGGAAGCTATGGCATCAATAACTCCATCTTTGATCGCTATAATGATTGATTGTCTATCGAATTCAGATCGTAGAGGAGGTGATAATTTAGAGAAAGTACAATAATCTCCTACAGCTAGTTCATTTAGAATGAAGTAAGGAGGTGCTGTATCGCAAGTAATTTGTAGACCATCAAGCTTAGCTTTACGTACTACTTCAACACCTAAGGATGTTGATAAATGACTAGCGTGGTATTTTCCTCCTGTGATTGATAAAAGTCGAATATCTCGTTCAAGTATGATAGCTTCAGCTATCGTTGGAATACCAGTTAATCCAAGACGATTTGACATTTTACCTTCATTCATTACTCCATTTTCAGATAGATTTGGATCTTCTGGATGTTGAAGTATCATCATATCAAATGTCGCAATATAAGATAGGGCACGACGCATAACTCTTGTATTTCTGATCACTTTAGTTCCATCTGTAAATCCTAAAGCGCCGGCTTCTGCTAACATACCAATTTCAGCTAATTCTTTTCCTGCCAATTGTTTAGTAATTGAAGCATAAGAATAAATTTTTGCTAAACCATTTTTACGCGCACGATTTGAAATAAACTCTAAGATAGCAATATTATCTATAATAGGATTTGTATTAGGCAGGCAAATCATTGATGTAATACCGCCAGCAACTGCAGCTTTTCCAGCTGAATACAATGTTTCCTTATGTTCTTCTCCTGGTTCGCGTAATTGTACTCGCATATCGATCAATCCAGGAGCTAAACAATTTCCATTACAATCGATTACTTGAATGTCAGCAGGTACACCGTCTTGAAATAAATTAGAACCGATATCAACTATATATTCACCTTCTGTTAATAATGATCCTATACTGTCTAAATTACTAGCAGGATCTAAAAGACGTGCATTAATGTAAGCAACACGAATGTTTGTAGACATTATGATTTGTTATGATCAAAATTTTTAATTAAAACACTAAGACAAGCCATACGAACAGCTACTCCCATTTCTACTTGTTCGCGAATCACTGAGTGTTCAACATCATCAGCAAGATCACTATCCAATTCGAATCCACGATTTATTGGTCCTGGATGCATAATTAGAGCATCAGATTTAGCAAGTTTTAATTTTTCGTAATCTAGACCAAAAAAATGAAAATACTCACGAATTGATGGAATAAAATTTCCGTACATACGTTCATTTTGAACTCTAAGTATCATAATAATGTCAACACCAACTAAGCCTGTAAACATATCATGAAATATTTCGATACCATGCATGTGTGTTTGAGTCGGCAATAAAGTAAGCGGTGCTATTAAACGAACATTAGCATCCATAATATTAAGTAAATTAATATTAGAATGAGCTACTCTACTATGCAGAATGTCGCCACAAATAGCAACTGTTAGACCATTTAAATGCCCCTTTCGTCTACGAATTGTTAATGCATCAAGTAAAGCTTGAGTTGGGTGTTCGTGAGTACCATCTCCAGCATTGATTACTGAACAGTTAACTTTTTCTGATAAAAGCTTAACAGCGCCTGATTCCGGATGACGTACTATTAAAATATCGATGTTCATAGCATTTAATGTAATAGCTGTATCGATTAAAGTCTCTCCCTTTGATATTGAACTTGTCGATACTTGCATATTTACAACATCAGCACCGAGGTTTTTGCCAGCTAATTCAAAACTAGTCCTAGTGCGTGTTGATGTTTCGAAGAATAGATTTACTATAGTTTTCCCACGTAAATTATTCAGTTTTCTATGTTCTGAACGATTATTTTCTACAAAATTATCAGAAAGATTTAATAATGATGTAATTTCTTGTGGCTCTAAACCTTCAATTCCTAGAATATGATTGTGATAAAAACGCAACTTATTCATGTTAATTTATGTCTTATATTATATTAATAAGGTATAATTAGTTTGTTATTATTGATAATAGTTATTATTTTATCGTAGAATAATTAAAAGTGGCTTAATAATATATTTGTTATTATGCCATAGAATAAGATCTAAAAATTTGATTTTTTATGTGAAGAATTAACATTCTATTTTCGAAAAATCTGCAACTGATTCCATTGTGTTACTTATTAGTGCTAATAGACGTAATCTATTGATTCTAATATTTGGATCATTACAATTTACAGTTACAGAATTAAAAAAATCATCAATATAGTGACGTAAACTAGCAAGAGTACTCATTGCATCAGAAAAATGTTCAGCTGTTAATTTAGATACTATCTCTTGACTAACATAATTTAATTTTTGGTGTAATATTTTCTCTTCGTGTTTTTGTAATAAAGATTGATCAATATATCCAGCATGAGATCTTTTGTCTTTTTTTTCTTCAATTCTAACGATATTAGTTGCTCGTCTGTAGGCAATTAAAAGATTAGACCCATCTTCAGTAATTAGAAAATTTTTCAAAGCGTCTGCTCTTGCTAATAAACGAACTAGATCATCTTCGTTTTTTAAAGAGAAAATGCTTGAAATTAGATCATGACGAATATGATGATCGTGAAAATATTTTTTTAACCGATCATTGAAGAAATTAAGAAGTGTTGATGTTGTCTGTTCTTCTTCAATTATTAGATTTTGAGTGTAAGTAGCATAGGATGCAAGAAATATTTTTTTGAGTTCAAGACGTAGGCCATTTTCTAATATCAAACGAATTACCCCTAATGCCGCTCTACGTAGAGCAAATGGATCCCTTGAACCTGTAGGTTTTTCATTTATTGCAAAAAATCCAACTAAAGAATCTATTTTGTCAGCTAAGGAAACTGCTATTGATAATGGAGCTTTTGGACAACGATCATTCGGTCCCTGTGGTTTATAATGATCAGCTATTGCGTTTGCAATAGAAATATCTTCACCTTCAGCTAAAGCGTAATAACGTCCAATGATTCCCTGTAGTTCAGGAAATTCCCCAACCATTTCTGACAATAGGTCTGTTTTGGATAAACGCATTGCTCGTTTTGTCAAGTTTACATCAGCGCCGATATATGAAGCGATTTTGCCGGAGAGATTAACTATTCGATTTACCTTATCAGCCATACTACCTAATTTTGAATAATAAAGAACCTCTGTTAATTTTGGTAATCTACTTTCAAGAGTATGTTTACGGTCATTATTCCAAAAGAATTTAGCATCAGATAATCTAGCTCGTAGTACTCTTTCGTTACCAGCAATGATTGCATTTCCGTTGTCAGTTGTTTGTATATTTGAAATTATTAAGAACCGATTTGCTATGCGACCATCGATTTTTAATAATGGAAAATATTTCTGATGTGAGCACATTGAAGTAATTAATACTTCATCTGGAATATTCATAAACATTTGATCTATTGTACCTATTAGAACTACTGGCCATTCAACTAAACCAATTACTTCGTTTAAAAGTTTTTCGTCCTGTCTTAGGGTTAGATTTTCTTCTGATGCTAATTTCTCAGCCTGTTCTAGAATTAATCGACGTCGTTCATTCGGATCAAGTACTACATTAGATTGACTTAATCTATAAATATAATCTTCAAAATTGACTACAGAAAAAGATTCTGGTGATAAAAAACGATGTCCGTATGTTATATTTCCTGCTGTTATTGATCCAAAAGAAATTGACACAATTTTAGCATTGAATATAGCTAGAATATTTTTTAATGGACGAATCCAATGAACAAAAGAATTATCCCAATGCATTGATTTTGGCCATGGGAAGCTTGATAAAACTTGTTCGACAATTTTTTTAAGAACTTCAGACGTTAGAAGTTTTTTGCTTGTCGTAGTAGATATTCCTTTATCTATATAACGTTTTTCACATTCAGTAAATGATACGTTTTCTTCATTTAGAAAGTTATTTAAAATTTTAGGAGATGCACCTACATGCGAACTTCGTATTTCTTTTGATATATCATCAGATATAATTTCAGGTAATCCGTCGATTACTAAAGTCAGACGAAGTGGTGTAGAATATGTTCTTATTTTATTGAAAGTGAGCCCAACTTTACTTAATTTAGTTTCAATCAAACGATGTAAATCTTCAGCAGCGCGTATCTGCATATTTGCTGGAATTTCTTCAGAAAACAATTCTAGTAGAAATTCACACATGATTTCAAACATTAATAATTGTGTTTTGAAGTGCACTCCATGTTTCGCAACATGATTTAGATAAAGTACGAATGCGACTAATATATGCTTGACGTTCTGTAACAGAAATTGCACCACGTGCGTCAAGTAAATTAAACTGATGACTAGCCTTAATGCATTGATCGTAAGCTGGCAATACCAAACCATTAGCCAATAACGACTTACATTCTTTTTCGTAATCTAAAAAATGACGCAACAGTATATCTATATTAGCTAATTCAAAATTATATATTGAATATTCCTTTTCAGCATGTAAAAAAATATCTCCATAACATATACCATCATCATTGAATTTAATATTATATACATTTTCAACGTTTTGAATATACATAGCTAATCGTTCTAATCCGTATGTTAGCTCAACTGCTACTGGATTACATTCAATGCAGCCGATTTGTTGAAAATAGGTGAACTGTGTTATTTCCATACCGTCACACCATACTTCCCACCCTAATCCACAAGCTCCTAGTGTTGGACTTTCCCAATCATCTTCTACAAAGCGAATGTCATGATCCAAAGGATTAATACCAAGATATTGTAAGCTTTCTAAATAGAGATCTTGACTATTTTTAGGAGATGGTTTTAGTAAAGTTTGAAATTGATAATAATGCTGAAGACGATTTGGATTTTCACCATAACGTCCGTCTTTTGGTCTTCGAGATGGTTGTATGTATGCTACTTTCCAAGGTTTTGGACCTAAGGAACGTAATATTGTTTCTGGATGGAATGTACCGGCTCCAACTTCCATATCGTAAGGTTGCAAAAGAACGCAGCCTTGATTACTCCAAAAATTTTGAAGCGTAAGAATAATAGATTGAAAACTTAATTGATGAATCATTGTAAATCGTAAATTGAACTACATTTTCAGTCAAAATTGTAATATAAGATTGTAATCTTTATTACAATAGATCTTAATTCTAATACTAATTTAATATTTAGCCTAAATTATATTTATTAATTGATTAATAATTAATTACCAGATCTTTTACATGTAATACGATAATATCAATTACATTCTATAAATCTTTAACATACCATAGATATGTTTTATATAAAATGAATGTACTGTCTAGTAATCACATAGAATATATTTGTTGTTATTTAACAACATTGGTAAAAAATAATATGAAATTACTTAAAATATTAGTGTTTAGTATGGGGCTACTTATTATTAGTGGCTTAGTTACGTTATGTTATGGAATTTATCATTCCACTTTTTGGGTAAATTCATCAAAAGTCGTAACCAATAACTGTTATTCTGTAGATTTGCCTATTGGTATTAATAATCATGTCAAACAAATTGTTGCGATCGATAAGAATGTAATATTACGCGTTAATGGTGTTGCTGAAGATCGAATTTTAGTGATAGATTCGAATACAGGTAGTTTGATCGGTACGATAACACTGATTCCACAAAATTCATTAACAGAGTAAATATATAGAAGTAATTTATTAAATCAATTATTTTTGACAGCAATTGATTTTTAGTTAATATATTTAAATGCAGTGCCTTGAAAAGGTTAATACAATTAAGTTATTATTGTCTAAGTTTGCTTTTTAAGAACATTCTCAAAAAGATCATTCGATTCGATAAAAAACATTTTTATTAATAGTGTTATGTTTTAGGATCTTCAAAATTTTACAATTGGATTCTTTAGAATAATCGTAATTTGTCGTTAACTTACGCTCGTTGTCATTAATATAATTTTTAAAATTTTCTGAAATATAGCGATAGAACATTATTCCAAGAATATATGTTTGAAGTCCTAACCATCAACACTACCTCTTAGATTCATTAACAATATCCCAAATTTATTGTGAAGTTCTGTTCGTTCATGCTCTTTTGTTCGCAAAGATTCTTTAATCTCAGACATGTAGTTATTGCCCTATTTTTTATGAAGTAATTAAATTCTATGAAGTGAATACCACGATGTTGTATTAATATAAACAATGTCTTTTTCTTAAATAGTTAGTTAATATATAGTGTAATTCATGTCTTATATAAGTGATTTATACTACATAAAATATTTATATTAAAGCAACTGTGATTTTAGCTCTAATCTAACAAATAAATAAGCGGGTTTGGTTTTTTGACAATAAACAGTATCACTATTCGTAAACCTGATGATTGTCATCTTCATTTACGCGATGATTCTATTTTAAGAGTTGTTTTACCATATACTGTAAGCCAATTTGCTCGTGCTGTAATAATGCCTAATCTGGTAACACCAATTACTACTATTTCCCTTGCTGAGTCTTATCGCAATGAAATTCTCACTTCATGTCCTGGTGAGTTTGATTTTCACCCTTTAATGACTTGTTATTTGACAGATATGACTACACCTAAAGAGATTGAGTTTGGTTTTTTCGAAAATGTTTGGGTTGCTGCTAAACTTTATCCGATCGGAGTTACTACTAATTCTAATCAAGGAGTTACTGATCTTATTAAAATTGCTCCTATTTTTGAGTGCATGGAAAAAATCGGTATGCCGTTGCTTATTCATGGGGAGACAGCTAATTCGGACATTGATATTTTCGATCGTGAGGCTGTTTTTATGGAAAATAGTTTACTTCCATTATTAAAACGATATCAGGGTCTTAAAATTGTTCTTGAGCATATTACTACAAATGAAACTATTGATATAGTTCGCAAATACGCTCCGCGTATTGCTGGTACTATTACGCCACATCATATGATGCTAAATCGTACTTCGTTGTTTCAAGGAGGTTTTCAGCCGCACCATTATTGTCTTCCTATAGCTAAACGAGAATATCATCGATTAGCTCTTAGAAAAGCAGCTACTTCTGGAGAGAGTTGTTTTTTTATTGGAACTGATTCAGCTCCACATCTGCGAAGCATCAAAGAATCTTCTTGCTGTAGTGCTGGAATTTTTGTTGCTGCAACTGCTTTGCAAAGTTATGCTCAAATATTTGCTGAAGAGTGCGCACTGAATCAACTTGAAGCATTTGCTTCTTTAAATGGAGCACGTTTTTATGGTTTACCACTAAACAAAGGTACTGTAACACTTGAACAAAATCCAAGTCGAGTATTAAAAACAATTACAATTGGTGATGATGAAATCGTGGTTTTCCGTGGTGGAGAATTGATTCCTTGGTCTATTAAAAATAATAAATAGATGAAACATATTTTTAAAGTTTGTAGTGGCAGTATAATAAACATTTAGTGATATATATTGGAGAGATTTACAGTGACAGTTTTCCCATCTTTCTATGACAAAGACAGGCTTTCTCTAGAAGTTGCTAAGATGTTATTGGAAATTAATGCTGTTCATTTTTATAAAGATAAGCCGTTTTTCCTTACTTCAGGATTGGCTAGTCCTGTTTATATAGATTGTCGTAAGATTATTTCTTATCCGCGACTTCGTTCAACTCTAATAGATTTTGCGATGACAGTTATTATAAATGAAATTGGTTATGAATCGATCGATAGTGTTGTTGGTGGTGAAACCGCTGGAATTCCATTTGCTTCCTGGATTTCTGATCGTTTGATGTTACCGATGCAGTATGTACGCAAGAAAGCTAAGGGATTTGGTCGCAATGCTCAGGTTGAAGGCAAAGTAACTGTTGGTGCAAGAGCTCTTCTTGTTGAGGATCTTTCCACGGATTGTAAAAGTAAAGTTAATTTTTGTCAAGCAATGCGTGTTGCTGGTCTCGAGGTGTCACATTGTTTTGTGATATTTTATTATAATATTTTCCAAAAAAGCTTTGAACTAATGCAAGAACTTGGAATTAATTTACATTATCTTTCTACTTGGCAGAGTATATTGAAAGTTGCAAAGGAAGGTAAATATTTTGAATTCAATAATTTGAATGAAATAGAAAACTTCTTACATGAACCAGACAAATGGTCTGTTGCTCATGATGGCAGTTCTAATTTTATCTAAGAATGTATCAGATTTAGTTAATATAAATATACAAATAATCCTATTTTAGAGAATAAAAATGCTTTTTAGATGGATTAAACCTGTTATTTTGTTTTCATTAACGTGCTAGTGATCATTCCGATGATTGTACTTTATTTAGTTGATTATCATTTTGAATTGAACAATTGGTGTTTGTTAATAGTCGGATAATCATTTTCGCTTTTGTACTATTTTTAGGTGGATAGACTTGCAGACTTTTTACAACGATAGAAAAAGGAACAGCTGCGCTATAGATCTTCCTAAAAAAATAGTTATTTTTGGACCTTATTGTCACGTTAGAAATCCTATGATAACTAGCGTTTTTATTATGCAAATTGCTGAATCATTACTTTTAAATTCTTTGTATGTTTTTGCTTTATTCGTTATGTTTTTTGGCTGGTAACATGATTTACTTAACTTTTTTGAAGAAAATGATTTAGAAAAAAGATTTGGAGACACTTATTGTTTTTATAAACAAAATGTTCCTCGTTGGATCCCTAGATTAACTGCTTGGAAAACAAATGATTGATTGGAATCAATTGTAGAAACAATAGTCTTGATTATTGTTAGCAGACCAGTGTTTAATTTCGTGCATTTATAAATAATAAATAATGCTGCAGTAAACATTTGTACTAGCGACCATGGTATGGTGATATTTCTTGAACTGGTGGTATCCATAAATCATTAGGTTTGGCTCCTGTTTGCCAGAAAATGTTTATTGGAATACCTCCACGTGGAAACCAATAACCACCAATTCGTAACCATTTTGGTGATAAAACATCAACAAGACGTTTGCCAATTCTTACAGTACAATCTTCATGGAAAATTCCATAATTGCGAAAGCTTGCTATAAACAATTTCAATGATTTGCTTTCTATTAAAAATTCATAAGGCACATAGTCTATAACAAAATTAGCAAAATCTGGTTGATGTGTAATAGGACATAATGAGGTGAACTCAGGTATAATGAAACGTACTAAATAAAGTTCCTTAAGATGAGGATTGCATACTTTTTCTAACACTGCTTGATCTGGACTTATAGGAACAGTAGTTGAACTACCCAATTGAGTCAGATTTTCATATGTGATTTCAATCATAATTATCCCTTATTAAAGCTGTTCAATGTCGCCAAAAGTTTGAAGATTATAAAAATTTGTGACATAGTTAATCAAACGATCTTTAATAATAGCTTCTCGTAGATCGCTCATTAGATCTTGGTAATATTGTAGATTGTGCCAAGTCATTAACATCAAACCCAATATTTCTTTTGAACGGGTTAAATGATGTAGATATCCTCGACTATAATTACGACAAGCTGGACAATTACAAGCATCATCTAATGGACGAGAATCGTTTTGGTGTCGAGCGTTACGGATGTTCACAGTTCCATATCTAGTGAAGGCTTGACCTGTACGTCCAGAACGTGTTGGAATTACACAATCAAACATGTCAATGCCACGTTGAACACAGCCAACTATGTCTGATGGCGTGCCAACACCCATTAAATATCGTGGCTGATCTTCTGGAAGACTTGGTGTAATAATAGAGAGAATTCTAAACATTTCTTCTTGACCTTCACCAACTGCCAATCCACCGATTGCATAACCATCGAAATTAATGTTACGAAGTATCTCTATTGATTCTTTTCGTAAGTCTGGATAGATACTACCTTGAACAATACCAAATATTCCATAACCAAGACGTTTTACGAAAGCTGAATGTGATCGTTTTGCCCAACGCATTGATAAATGCATTGATACATTAGCTATTTTTTCGCTTACAGGAAATTCTGTACATTCATCGAATGACATGGTTATATCTGAATTTAGATTGTGTTGAATTTTTACGGAAAGTTCTGGTGTTAAGGTATGATTGCTACCATCTATGTGCGATTGAAAAATTACACCATTTTCGGTTATTGTTCGAATCTTAGCCAAGCTCATTACTTGAAATCCACCTGAATCCGTTAGAATAGGTCCTGGCCAATTCATAAAACGGTGTAATCCACCGAATCGTGATATTCGTTCTGATGTAGGGCGTAGCATTAGGTGATATGTATTTCCTAAGATGATATCTGCTCCAGTTAAGGCTACTGACTCCGGCATCATTGCTTTAACCGTACCACATGTTCCTACAGGCATAAATGCTGGTGTAAGAATGCTACCATGTGCTGTTTGTATTTTACCGATACGGGACAATCCAGATTTTCTTAGTAATTGAAATTTAAAAATGTTCATCTGATTATTTCTTGACAATGCAGTAAAGATGTATCTCCGTAGGAATAAAAACGGTAGTTATTTTTGATAGCATGATTGTATGCTAATTTCATTCGATCTAGACCTGCAAACGCAGAAACAAGCATGAACAAAGTAGATCTTGGTAAATGAAAATTTGTCATTAATAAATTTACAATACGAAATCTATAACCTGGAGTAATAAAAATATTTGTTGTACCGTCGAATGGACATAAGCGTCCGTCTTCTTTTGTAGCACTTTCTAGTAGTCGTAATGTTGTAGTTCCAACAGCTATTATGCGATGACCATTATCACGTGCTAAATTTATTCGTCCAGCTACAGCAGCAGAAATATATCCACGTTCCGGATGCATTTTATGATAGTTAGTATCGTCTACTCTGACTGGCAGAAAAGTTCCAGCTCCAACATGTAGGGTTAATGTTTCGCGATGAACGCCACGTTGATCTAATGCTGTTAATAGATTTTCAGTAAAATGTAATCCGGCAGTTGGTGAAGCTATAGCTCCTGGGGAAAGTGCATAAATTGTTTGATAATCAATACGATCATGTTCGTCAGCCCCATGCGGTCGTTTGATATAGGGCGGTAATGGTATTTCTCCATAATTTTTCAAAGCATCATTTAGAGCTACGTCATCACGATCGAAAAGTAATAAAATTTCTCCATAATTGCTTTTTTCTATTATTTCAGCACTAAAGTCTTTAGTAAATTGCACACGATCACCGATAATTAACTTTTTTGATTGTTTAGCAAAAGCCCACCAACAATTGTTTCCGATTGATTTATGCAATGTTACAGAAATATTAAGAGTATCTCGTTTTCCTTTGAGACGTGCTGGAATTACCATGGTATCATTAAATACCATAAGATCACCAGGCATGAGTAATGTTGGAAGATCGCTGACAACATAATCAATTAAATTTTCCGATGTAACATTCAAAAGTCGAGCTACATCTCTAGGACGAGCTGGTCTTTTAGCAATTACTTCGTTAGGTAGTTTAAAATCAAATAAATCAACTCTCATAATTGAAAATTATTAGCATTTTTAATTAGTAATTGAAATATAAAGAATTACTTCCAACTATATCATTTTCACAATTGCTTTTAATTATAATCATGATACATTGTGTTTGCCGGTTAGCCGGATATGGAACTAAACGTCTTACAGAATAAGCGATGCGGACC
>JAITNJ010000043.1 GCA_031290545.1 Rhodospirillaceae bacterium
TTGGATCTATACTAGAGGAGTTATTAACTTTCAAGAAATGACTACAATTGCTAAATCATTACGAAATAGATTAACTGAACAATATCAAATCTATCGTCCTCAGACTGTACAAGTTCAAACATCATTAGATGGAACATGGAAGCGATTGTTACGTTTTAGCGATGGTAATGAAACCGAAACTGTATATATTCCTGAAAAAACTCGCGGTTCTCTTTGTATTTCTTCTCAAATTGGATGTACATTGACTTGTAAATTCTGCAACACTGGAACTCAACCATTAGTTCGTAATTTAACTGTATCCGAAATTATAGGCCAATTAATGATAGCCCGAGATTTTCATAGAGATTGGCAAACATCCAACAATCGAATGATTTCAAATATTGTTCTAATGGGAACAGGCGAGCCTTTATTCAATTATAATAATGTTGCAAAAGCAATAAAAATTATTATGAATGGTGATGGCATCTCTATATCAAAACGACGTATCACTTTATCAACATCTGGTGTAGTACCGATAATTCGTCGTTGTAGCGAAGAACTACATATCAATTTGGCAATCAGTTTAAATGCAGCAAACGATGAAATTCGCAATCAACTTATGCCAATTAATAAAAAATATCCACTGAATGAACTTATACAATCAATTCGAGACTATCAAACGAGTAATGCTAGAAGAGTCACTTTTGAATATATTATGTTAAAAGGTATTAACGACACTATGAGTGACGCGCGTGCTTTAATCAAATTAGTTAGAGGAATTCCAGCAAAATTTAACTTGATTCCTTTTAATAAGTGGGCTGGGTGTGACTATGAATGTTCAGATATGAAGAACATTAAACGTTTTTCAGATACTTTGTTAGACGCAGGCTATTATGCTCCAATTAGATATTCTCGAGGCGGTGATATTTTTGCAGCTTGTGGTCAACTAAAAAGCAACAGGGCACATGACTCAAACTTACGTCTATAGATAATGCAAGACCTAATTATTAAAGAAAACATCTACGTATATGTCTAAAATACTTTATAACAAAACAACATAGAAATTTTGTTATAAAATGAATCTTATAGTTTTAATTCACTTTGTTCTACGCAATTTGATCTAGAATTAGCCGATTTGTAAACTGATTTTTTAAGAAGTACATCAATACGCTTTCCAGATAATATTTCATCAATGGTAATAATTTTTAAAATAGGAATTTCTATATTATAAATTTCGTGATTGAAATTTCCTGCTTGTACTGCTTCTCTTTTCATATCCCTACTAGAATTAAAAAGAGTAATAAATATTCCAGCAACTGCTTTTTCTCGATCTATTACGTGTAAAAAATCACGTATCTGAGATATATTTACTTTTCCTGATTTTACTTGAAATAAAATATTTTCACACTCTTAATAAACCTTTCCATCAATACCATCATCAGCCCCTTTCTTTTCATTTATAATTGCATAATTGTTGGAATAAGTAAGAATTGCCCATTTCTCAAACTCTTTTCTAGTCCTATCATCTTTTTTATTAGCAAGAGCAATAGCACACTATCAATATCTTTTGGAATACCAGATAAAACTATATTATCTATGATCTCCTTACCGTAGGTATCTTGTAATCTTTTAAGAATAAGGGCTATGCTTTGATATGTAATATCAATACCTATCCACTTACGTTTTAACTTCTGAGCTACTGATACTGTTGTTCCACAACCACAATAAGCATCAAGAATTATATCTTCTTCATTACTAGATACTTTGATTATTCGTTCAAGTAAAGCTTCTGGTTTTTGAGTTGGGTAACCTAGACGCTCAGGAGTCATATTATTTAAGAAAGAAATTTTCCGCCAATCGAAACAATTACGACCTCTTTCATTTTGCCTTAAATAATACTTATCATTTACTTTCTTTAATTTACCTTGTTCGTCATACCAATAAGGCTCTCTTACAGCATCTGAATTAAAAACATAATTAGAGCCTTTTGAATACCAAAAAATAGTATCGTGTTTTTTTGAAAAATATTTTTTTGATGCGCCTCCAGAACCATAACACCACACAATTTCATTCAGAAATTTGCCATTGCCCTGCAAAATATGGTATCGCAAAGAATTTTAAGATAATGACTAGAAGTAGTATCACAATGTAAATAAAAACTGCCAGTATGTTTCAAGATACGCTGAATTTCTACAATTCTTCGTGTCATATATACTAAATACGCGAACATGCCACATCTAGACAAGACGTTACATAGTCCATTTATCAAATCTATAGTTTTAATATTGTATATATCTGTTCTTTCTAAGATCTCTTGCATTCCTTGTTCTGCAGAATTATCCCAACACCAAGTATCGATAAAAGCTTGAGACTGAGCAATATCATCTTTATCGATGTTATTATAAATCTGATTATAATTTCGTTTAGAATTAAAAGGAGGATCGATATAACACAAATCGATTTGGTATGCTTTTCCGCATAACTTCTAAATTATCTCCGTAAAATAGCTGAGACTTATTCATGGTTGGTATCAAAATATATATTTCTCTTTAAATTAAATGTTCCTGATTTTTTCTAAGAAAAATTTGTTAACTACATTTTCAAATTGAAATTTTTAAATCACATTAAAAATGTTATGCATGACAATATAACCGTAAATATTATTAATTTCAAAAAGTGTGCTCTTACATGTTAAGAAAGATGATATTTTGGCATGATTATAATCATAAATAATCTCTTGATAGTTAATTTGATTTATTCGTAGATAAATAAAATATGTTGTATTATTTATGATTATTATGAATTTAACTATAAAGAAGTGCACTCTTCAACTGTATAACATTTTTCAATTTTAAAATTTTCTCATATTTACAGGATCATATCCATGAAGGATAAAATCAAGAAAATCGTTCTAGCTTATTCTGGTGGGTTAGATACATCAATAATTCTTCGCTGGTTACAAGATCAATACAAGTGTGAAGTAGTAACTTTTACTGCTGATCTTGGTCAGTGCGAAGAATTGGAGCCTGCACATAAAAAAGCACTATTGATGGGTATTAAACCAGAAAATATCTATATAGAAAATCTGCGTGAAGAATTCGTTAGTGATTTTGTATTTCCCATGTTTCGTGCCAATGCTTTATATGAAGGTGTATATCTACTAGGGACATCTATTGCCAGACCGTTAATTGCAAAACGTCAGATCGAGATAGTAAACAAAACAGGTGCTGATGCAGTTGCACATGGCGCAACTGGTAAGGGAAACGATCAAGTTCGTTTCGAACTTGGTTATTACGCTTTAAAGCCAGATATCAAAGTAATCGCGCCATGGCGTTTGTGGGATTTAAATTCACGATCATCTCTATTAGATTATGCTAAGAAACAACAAATTCCAATCTCTACTGACAATCTAAATGAATCACCTTATTCTACTGATGCCAATCTTTTGCACATATCTTACGAAGGAAAGATTCTCGAAGATCCTTGGGTTGAACCATCTGAAAATATGTTTACTCGCTCTGTTAGCCCTGAAAAAGCCCCAGACAAAGCAACTTATATTGAGATAGAATTTGAATATGGAAATGCCGTTGCAATCAATGATGAAAGATTATCTCCAGCAATCTTATTAACTAGGCTAAATTATCTCGGTGGTACCAACGGTATTGGACGTCTTGATATAGTAGAAAATCGTTTTGTCGGTATGAAAAGTCGTGGTGTTTATGAAACACCAGGTGGATCAATTTTAATCGTTGCTCATCGAGCAATAGAAAGTTTAACACTAGATCGTGGTGAAGCTCATCTTAAAGATGAATTGATGCCTCGATATGCTGAATTGATTTATAATGGCTTTTGGTGGAGTTCAGAACGAAAAGCAATTCAAACTATGATTGACGAGATTAGTCAAAATGTTTCTGGAACTGTTCGTCTCAAGCTCTACAAGGGTAACGTTACGGTAGTTGGACGCAAATCCCTCAAATCGTTATATCAACATGATTATGTGACATTCGAAGAAGATTCGGTCTACAATCAACATGATGCAGAAGGTTTTATTAAATTAAATGCCCTACGAATGCGTTTAGCCAAAATAGTTCGCAGTTAACATTATGCTAGAAAATTTATATATTCAAAAGTAATCTCTTAGATGCAATGGCATGTACTTCTATGTGCCTAGTATAGAAGTAATATTTATTATATCACTTCTTTGAATGGTAAATCATGTATGCGACAACACGCTTCTAAAACATTTCTAAGTAGAATAGCTATTGTTATTGGACCAATACCACCTGGTACTGGTGTGATAGCACCGGCCACTGATAAAGCTTCATTAAAAGCAACGTCACCAACTATATAACTCTTTCCAGTATCTGATAGTATACGATTAATACCAACATCAAGAACCAAAGCTCCAGGTTTAATCCAATCACCCTTGATTAATTTAGGCTGTCCAACTGCAGCTATCAAAATATCTGCTTTACGACATACATCTGGCAAATTTCTCGTATGCGAGTGCGCAATGATTACAGTAGCTGATTCACGCAACAACAATTGTGCCATAGGTTTACCAACAATGTTTGAACGTCCAAGCACAATCGATATTTTACCAGAAAGATCCACCAATTCACTTTTAGCTAATAACAAACACCCAAGTGGCGTACATGGAACAATTGCAGTACCACTACCAGAAGTTAAACGTCCAACGTTTAGTGGATGAAATCCATCAACATCTTTATCTGGATCAATAGCTTCAATGACCTTTTGTGCATCAATTTGTTTTGGTAATGGCAATTGAACCAAAATTCCATGCACTCTAGGGTCTACATTCAATTGTTTAATTAAACTTAATAATTCTTTCTCGTCAGCATTAACCTGTAAATAATACTCGAAAGAAATAATACCTACTTCAGTTGCGCGCTTGTTTTTATTCTTTACATAAATATGACTTGCTGAATTATCACCAACCAATATTACAGCAAGGCCAGGAATCGGACCTCCACCAGCTTTTAAATCAACAATTTGATTAGTAATGATATTTCGAATATAACTAGCAAAAATATTACCATCGATAATCTTAGCTTGATTCATGTTTTTTCACATAATTTTTCAATATGAGTTTAATATTTTCTACATCTCCTTCTATAAATAGAATCTTTCGTCGAGATGTTACGCCAGATACTATTCGAATAGATCTTTTGGCAATTTTCCAACTTTTAGATAATAAATTAATCATGGCCTTGTTAGCTTTACCATCTTCTGGAACAGTAGTTACTGAAATCTTTAGTAAGTTATCATTCACACTTTCAGTAAAACTCTCTATGCAATTACAAGATGCTTTAGGCGTTAACTTGACAGTCAAATGAACTCCATCAGTAACAACTGGATTTAGAAAAGAAGCCATTCTTTTCTATAATTAAAAGATAATATTAGTGATCATAGGCAGACACCTCTGGACTATCCAAAGAATAAGTAATAAGAAAATCGATGAAAAATCAACATTACCACTATTAGATACAATACGACGTATCGGTCGCAACATTGGTTCAACAATTCTATAAAGAATTTCCATGATCATAGAAACGACACGATTGTGCACGTTAATGATATTAAAAAAACTTAACCAATTTAAAATAATAAATGCTAATACAGATGTCTTTAGAAATTCTATAATAGAATCAATTATTGTTACAAATAGCATCATAAAATCTTGCATATATAAAATCTTTTGGGAAATTTAACAAAACTCATTATAATCACAGTTATATTTTTTCTACAAGCACTAGTAAAACATAGTTTTTTCTTATTTGTAATTTCACATTGGGGTCGTAGCTCAGTTGGAAGAGCAACGCGTTCGCAATGCGTAGGTCGGGAGTTCGATTCTCCCCGACTCCACCAAATTTTAATAAATTCAATTATTGAATTAGCTATCTGATAAAATAATGATATATCATTACAGTCTTGTATTAAAGATCTTACATATTGTTATTAATATTGGAACAGTTCATCAGTTGTTAAAATAAATACTAATATTAATAATTATTGAATTAACCTGTTTATTAATTAAAAGCTACCATCATAAAATATGTCTAATGCAAAAGGCTTATTTTATTGTTGTAATTGTCATTAGATAAATTAACTGCATATACTTAGGAATTTTCTAAATGAATTTGGTTGATATTGCATCAAATATAAAAGCAACATTGGTTAACGTAGCAAATAAAGAAAATATTGACATCATTGGTGTTGCTGGTATCGAAGATGCAAATTCAAATCAAATTACTTTTATTGCAAATAAAAAATATACACCAATGGCCAATGTAACGAATGCCGGTGCAATTATAGTTTCGCCTGACTTTCCTCAAATTACCATACCAACATTGCGAACAAAAAATCCATATTTTGCATTTGCGCTAGCTGTTGAATTATTTTATCAATCCCCACAGTATGAATCTGGTATTCACACAACTGCTATCATTCATCCTTCTGCAAAAATAGGTAACAACGCTCATATCGGAGCATATGTAGTAATAGACGCTGATGTTAAAATCGGTAACAACGCTATTTTACTATCACATGTAGTAATTTATCGAGGAGTTCATATTGGAAATGATTTTTTTGCTCACAGTCACGCGATCGTTCGTGAATATTGTAGCCTTGGAAATCATGTAACTTTACAAAATAGTGCTATAATTGGATCCGACGGTTTTGGTTTTGCTAAGAATGATAATGGACAATGGCATAAGATCGTTCAATCAGGAATTACAGTTATCAAAGATAACGTTGAAGTTCAAGCCAACGCTTGTGTTGATCGTTCGACAATTGGTCAGACATATATAGGTTGTGGAGTAAAGATCGATAATCTTGTTCAAATTGGACATGGCAGTAAAATTGGTGAAAACGACATGCTATGTGCACAAGTTGGTATATCTGGCTCAACTGCGATTGGAGCTAATGTTATTCTTGCTGGTCAAGTTGGTATTGCCGGTCATTGCAAGATTGGTGACGATGTTATAGTAACTGCAAAAAGTGGAGTTTCAGGAGATATTAAATCAAGAAAAATAGTCAGTGGAATCCCAGCTATAGATAATAAATTGTGGTTACGCATATCAGCGGCATATAAGTGCCTTCCAGAAATGATTAAAATCATCAGAAAACTTACTAAAACTTTATCTATTGATAATCATTAATCTTGATTCGTTTAAAAATGAAGTTTTATTCACTAGATTAAAATCTTTATTTATCAATAATATTCACTTTAATAAAAAATCTCACATGAGAACTTATAAAGTTGCATTAGCATTATGGTAGCGGAGGAGGGATTTGAACCCCCGACAAACGGATTATGATTCCGGCGCTCTAACCAACTGAGCTACTCCGCCACACTATTATATTTAATCGTTTGAAAGTAACATTTTATATATTTATTATATTAAAATCAATTATTGACTGCTTGTTTAATCCAACCACCACCAAGAACAAGTTCTCCATCATAAAATACACAAGCTTGACCAGGAGTAACGCCTTCTTTTGGCCGATCAAAAATAACATTAAAAATACCATTATCATCTTGATGCAACGTTGCAGGAATCGGTTCGCTTGCAGAACGAATCTTTACTTGCACTCGATTAATTCCTGACGTTTCTTCAACCAACCAATTTACTCCTGACAGGGTAACTCCAGCTCTAATCAATATCTCTTTTGGACCAACAATAACTCTATGCATAATAGCATCTATTTGAATTACATATAGTGGTTCACCACCGCCTAAACCAAGACCTTTACGCTGACCGACTGTATAATGAATTATACCATTATGACATCCCAAAATGCGACCGTCAACATGAACAATATTACCACTTTTAATAGAGTTTGGACGCAACAACTCGATCAAACTAGCATAATTACCATCTGGAACAAAGCATATATCTTGACTATCTGGTTTAGTAGCAACAGGTAATTTATATTGTTTAGCAATTTTACGAGTTTCATTTTTACTTTTTATATCACCTAATGGAAAGCGTAAGAAATTCAATTTTTCACGTATTGTAGTAAATAAAAAATAACTCTGATCACGTTCATGATCAACGCCACGTAGCATACGTGTAACACCTTCTACCTTTTCACAACGAACATAATGACCAGTGGCTAATGCTTCTGCATCAAGATCATGTGCAATACCGAAAAGATCCCGAAATTTTACTGTCTGATTACAAAGAATACATGGGATAGGTGTTTCTCCAGCAAGATAAGAATCAATAAACTGCTCGATCACATCTTGACGAAAAGTGTTTTCATAATCGATAACATAATGTGGAATTTTTAAATGATCAGCAACTCGACGCGCATCATATATATCCTTGCTAGAACAACAACGTCCTATAACTTGATCATTTTTGTAAAGCTGTAAAGTAATACCAACAACATCCCATCCATCATTCTTAAGTAAAGCTGCTGTAACCGAAGAATCAACACCACCAGACATAGCAACAACAATTCGTCGGCCCATCAACTAAACTCCAAATACTATATCAAAATTAATACCAAGATGTTTTCAACTACATCTATAAATTATTCCTACCTACATAATAAATTAATCTAAACAGATCTTCCAAACAACAACTGCACTAACAGATGTTATTTAATGACTATATTTATAGCCAATCACTAATATTTTATTTTTGTTATCAAGAATTTTCAATATTCAAATTAATCAAAGCGTTTATGTATACCTCGATTTATTCGTCTTATAGCAAAGATCTTTGTTTTATCCTCAAGTGTCGCTACTGTTGTTTGTAGAATTTCTATAACACCGTCACGAATTGCAGATTCTACTGACTCTAAAGCATTGTGAATTTGACTTTTTTCATCTATAGAAAGTAAATCGCCATCAGCTACTAAAGCAGCGCGTACTGCTAACAACGAACGAATAGCTTCTACTTTTGCTTCAGCAAATAAACGTACTTTAATATCTTCGCGTGCATGCTCTAGCGAATCGCGTAGCATTCGTGTCATTTCATCTTCAGTTAGACCATATGACGGTTTCACAGAGACTTCTTGCTCAATACCGGTAATTTTCTCTTTAGCACTCACTGTCAATAAGCCATCTGCGTCAACAACAAAAGTCACACAAATACGCGCTCTTCCTGCTACCATTTGAGGAATTCCTGATAATACAAAACTAGCCAAAGATCTGCATTGTTCAACCATTTCGCGTTCACCCTGAACAACATGTATTAACATTGAATCTTGATTATTCTGATAAGTAGTAAATTCTTGTGCCATTGCAACAGGAATAGGAGTATTGCGTGGAATCACTCTTTCAACGATACCTCCCATAGTTTCAATTCCTAGGCTTAGAGGTGTAACATCTAAAAGTAACGTGCTTGATCCAGCTGTTAGCGCATATGCCTGCATAGCGGCACCAACAGCAACCACCTCATCTGGATTTATATCTACCAAGGGATTACATTCAAAAAATTCAGAAACACGACGACGTATCAATGGAACACGGGTACAACCGCCAACCAACACAACTCCTTTAATTTCTTTAACAGAGATTCCAGCATCAATTATCACACCACGACAAATAGAAATAGTGCGTTCAACAATATTGGTAATTAATGATTCAAATGTTTTAAGATCAAGATAATGACGGCTAGATTTATCATTAATTTTTATTACCCAATCACCACAAGAATTAATAGATAAACATTCCTTAGCCATTCGTCCTATTGATAAAACCTGTTTAGCTTCAGTAGATGTAATTGTTTCATTTCCAAATAACTTAGTTCGTTCTGATAAAAAAACCTCAGCAATAGAATGATCTAAATCATCTCCACCTAATGCTACATCACCACCAGTAGCTCGTACTTGAAAAACACCCCTTTCCATATGTAATAACGAAATATCGAAAGTTCCTCCTCCAAAATCGTAAATCGCATAAAGACCCTCAACATGATTATCAAGACCATAAGCAAGTGCAGCTGCTGTCGGTTCATTAATTAGACGCAACACTTTTATTCCGGCAAGCTTAGCTGCATCTTTAGTTGCATTACGTGCTGCGTCATCAAAATATGCTGGAACAGTTATGACAGCACTTTTTACAGAACCTAGCGCATTCTCAGCTCTTGCTTTAATCGCTAGCAAAATATCTGCTGACACCTCAACAGGAGTCAGCGTTTTTCCAGACACTTTCAGACGAACCATACCGCCATCTGCAGCAATACCCAATTCAAATGGTAATGTTCCAACAAGAGACTTAATGTCAGATATACCACGTCCCATAAGACGTTTTATCGAACTAACTACTATTTGTGGATTACTTAGAAGTTCATGACGTGCTTCATTTCCAACGACTATAGAACCATCATCACCATAAGCAACTACTGACGGAATTAATCCAGATCCCTGTTCATCACGAAGCACCAAACTTTGACCATTCTTTACAACAGCAACAACTGAATTGGTAGTGCCGAGATCAATACCAATAGCAACATCATTTTTATTAGACCGTGATGTTGGTTCATTGATCTGCAATAACATCAAATATTAATTCCTGTTATGTAAATTTTACGAGAACTAGATTCTTCAAATAATTTTTTAAAATATTTGAGACGCGTTGTTAGCTCTACAGCAATATCAAGATTTTCTTTAACAAAAGCTTTTTCTAAGGACGTTTCACAAAGAATCATTTTAGCATTTATTTGATCCTCTATCACTTTGATTTCATCAACAGTATCAGCATCATTTAGCAGTTCATGTATCTCCATTATTTCCATCAATAAATCACTATTAGTCGTTTTAGTTATTAAATCAATATCAACACATCCAGATAACCGCAAAAGATAATAAGCACGTTTTAATGGGTTCTTAAGTGTTTCGTAAGCCTCGTTTAACACTGTTACTTGAGCTTGCGATAAAATCTGTTCTTTCGAAGTATGACAAACAAACTTGTCAGGATGAAGAAGTCGTTGAAAATGAAAATATTGACGATCTAGTTCGGATAAATCAAGAACGTAACAGCGACATATTCCGAGTCTAACAAAATGATCAATATCGCTAGGCGGTTGTATTACATCGCAAGTTGGGCAAAACAATGCATGTTTAATAACAGGCCCTTTACATGACCAACAACAAGATACATCTGAATTCAATTTATATAAATCATTCATTACTTCGCTCATCTCCTTAAGGTTTGTTATCAAATTAGACGAACGAATCTCAATTAAGAATATGCTAGCTATTAAACGTGAAAAGATTTACCGCAATTACACCGACCCTTTTCGTTTGGATTGCGAAATACAAAACCTGACTGAAAATTTTCTTCTACAAAATCCATTTCTGTTCCAAAAATAAATATTGTTGCTTTATGGTCAATTAGCAATGTTACGCCTTTGGTTTCCACAACATCGTCTGTTGGATTTTTTTCATCTGCAAATTCTATAGTATAAGTCAGTCCAGAACATCCTTTTGTGCAAACACCAATACGGACACCTACAGTTGGCTTCTTTCGATCAGCTATCATTATTTTAATACGATTAACAGCAGCATCACTCAATGTTATAGGTGATATATACTCAGTCATATTTATTACCTTTATTCGTCATTAAACTTATTCTTTTTCTTATAGTCAGCAATCGCAGCTTTAATAGCATCTTCAGCCAATACTGAACAATGTATTTTAACTGGTGGTAAAGCTAATTGTTGAGCAATTTCATTGTTTTTGATTTTTGCAGCCTCTTCAAGTGTTTTCCCCTTTACCCATTCAGTAACAAGCGATGATGACGCTATAGCAGAGCCACATCCAAAGGTCTTGAATTTAGCATCTTCGATAATTCCACTGGCATTCACTTTAATTTGTAATTTCATTACGTCACCACAAGCAGGCGCTCCAACCAAACCAGTACCAACGCCATTTTCTTCTTTATTAAACGAACCCACATTACGTGGATGTTCATAGTGATCAACTAGCTTTTCATTGTAAGACATAAAGCCTCCACTAAATTCGTTCTACTATCTCTTGAATTTTCATCTTTTTTGTAAGTAAATCATTCTTTACTAATCATTATGATGAGTAAAATCAATTGAGTTAATATCTATACCTTCAAGATGCATTTCCCATAAAGGGCTCAATTCACGTAATCGATTAACTGCCTCAACAATATGATCAATAGTATAGTCTATTTCTTTTTTAGTAGTAAATCGACCAATGCCGATTCTAAGACTAGTATGCACCATTTCAACATCAACACCCAAAGCTTTTAACACATATGATGGTTCAAGAGACGCTGATGTACATGCTGATCCAGACGATACAGCAATATTTTTGACTCCCATCATTAAACCTTCTCCTTCAACGAAGGCAAAACTAATGTTTAGATTCCCCGGAATACGTTTTTCTAAATCACCATTTAAATAAACATAAGATAAACGATCATTTATACCTTTCAATAGACGATCTCGCAAAATTCGTAACCTTTCGCTCTCAATAGGCATTTTCTCTATAGATAAACTACAAGCTTCACCAAATCCAACGCACAATGGTGTTGCTAGCGTTCCTGAACGAACGCCGCGTTCTTGCCTCCCACCATCGATCAATGCTTGCAAGTAAACTCGAGGTTTGCGTCGTAAATAAAGTGCACCAATTCCCTTTGGGCCATAAATCTTATGTGCAGAAATACTCATTAAATCTATATTCATTACATCAACGTCAATAGGAATTTTACCAACAGCTTGAGCCGCATCAGTATGAAAAAAAATACCATGCTCTCGACAAATCAAGCCAATTTCTGTCAAAGGCTGAATAACACCAATTTCATTATTAACTGCCATTATAGAAATCAGAATTGTCTGATCTGTAATTGCCTCTTTTAATTCTTCAAGATTAATTAGACCATTTTTTTTAACCGACAAATATGTTACCCTGAATCCATTTTGCTCAAGACTGCGACATGAGGCTAATACACATTTATGTTCGGTTATTACTGTAATGACATGATTTTTCTTTTCACGATAAAAATGAGCTACACCCTTTATAGCAAGATTATTTGACTCAGTAGCTCCAGAAGTGAAAATAATTTCTTTAGAAGATGCATTAATTATATTAGCAATTTTTTCTCTTGCTCCTTCTACGGCTTCTTCAGCTTCCCAACCGTAATAGTGATTACGTGAATGAGAATTGCCAAAACGTTCTGTAAAATAAGGTAACATCACTTCGACAACCTGTGGATCACAGGGAGTTGTAGCTTGATAATCTAGATAGATTGGTTTTATTAATTTATTGTTATCATTAATTGTTAATTTATTCATTTTAGCTTCATCTCCAAGCAGCAATTTGATCATAATTATTGCTTTACATCAAGCACTAGCTAATTTCCTTTTAGAAACTAAATCAAAGCGATTTATTAAACTTAAGAAAACATCAATAAACCGTGCGACGTCATGTTCAGTACTTGCCCATCCAAAACTAACTCTAATTGCAGAAGATGCTAAAAAGTCTGCACCCATTGCTACAAGAACATGACTTGGTGCTACATTCCCAGAACTACATGCAGATCCAGAGCTAACTGCAATATTAGCTAGATCTAACCCAATCAATAACGTCTGTGCCATAACATCTGGTACAGCAAAGCAAGAAGTATTAGGAAGTCTAGCTGTTAGTTTACCAAAAATAACAAGACGTGGAACTTTTTCACAAAATATTTGCTCTATTCGATCTCGTAATCCAGCTAATCGTTCAACTTCTCCAATCTCACCATTAACTTCATTCGCTGCAGCACCAAAACCAATAATTCCAATAATATTCTCAGTTCCAGCACGACGAGTCCACTCCTGATCACCGCCTAATAGCGTAGGTAAAAATTTAGCATTAGGATTAGTTAAAAGCAAAGCACCAACTCCAGCAGGACCGCCAATTTTATGAGCTGAAACTGCTAATGAATCGACACCTAACTCACATAAATTTATTTTAATCTTACCAACAGCCTGTATAGCATCACAATGCACGATCGCGCCATGTGCTTTAGCAAGTCGCACCACATCGATAATTGGTTGAATAACTCCAGTCTCATTGTTAGCTAACATTACTGTTACCAAAGTTGGCTCATTACTTTCTGATAACAGACGATCAAGTTCTAATAAATCAATTACTCCAGATTGCTTAACCGCTATTCTTTTCCCATACTTAACTTTTAATACAGATGCATGCTCTATACTTGAGGTCAAAAAACGCTTATTACCCCACCCATTTATTGCTAAAGCATTAGCTTCAGTTCCACCTGAAGTAAATATTACACATTCGGGCTGACATCCAAGCAAAACTGCCACATTTTTTCTAGCTTCTTCGATCAAATTTCTTGTAGTACGACCAAAGCTATGCATTGAAGAAGGATTACCAAAATAATCCATAGAACGCATAATCGCCTTACGAACAGATGTACGTATAGGCGAAGTTGCATTATAATCTAGATATGTAGCAAGTGAAGTCATCAAAATTTGCTCCAAATCCTAGAATAATAAATTAATATCATACACTGTTCTTTTTTTTTGCATAAACATCGTGTAGTACATCACTAACACGCCTAACTGCATTACAAAAAATCATTATGTCATTAATCACCAGCATGACTAATGCTTACATTTATATAATGAATCTTCACAATTTTTTATCAACTACTATGAAAAGTTGATCGCAAATTTATAGCATAATTATCACATAACCATTTTTAACGTGATAATAAATGATATGGTTTTATGGAAAACATAAGTTTTCAAACTTTTTGCTTTATATTTAAGTTTCTAAATCTGATTTTTCTTTAAACTTAAATTGTCATATCATTGTTATATAAAAATAAATTGATTTTATCTCAATAGCACTTTTAGTATTTTTTTCGTTGGAGTAATTTAAAAACATTATTATCAATCTGTGCTATCAAATTAACCATGATATTTATACACAATACTTAATTGATATGCGTTGTTGTATTTACATTAAAAATAATAATCTTTAGATATTTATTCATAAATAGAATATGAAAAATTTAATACAAAGATTTATGAAATTTAATATAAATAAAAATAGTTAATATTTTTATACTTGAGAGTTAAAAGATCATTAATACCATCAGATATGCTATAAAATAATTCATAAAATTACATTGCTTAGATACAATTAATACCCAAATTGATTTTAAAACAAATAACAACAAACTTGGTGATTTTCATGACTATTCTTCGTTCAGATTTTCTTCGTACTATTGTTGATCGCGGATTTCTTCATCAGTGTACAGATCTTAGAGGATTAGATGACCATATGGCAAATAACTCTACAACAGCTTATATCGGTTTTGATTGCACTGCTGATTCATTGCATATTGGCAGTTTACTACCTATCATGCTACTGCGTCATTTACAAAATTGTGACCACAAGCCAATCGTTCTGATTGGTGGTGGAACTACAAAGATAGGAGATCCTTCTGGTAAAAATGCAGCCAGAAAATTGCTTTCAGACGACGAAATCTTGCATAATATGAACAGCATTAAAAAGATATTTGATAAATTCTTAAAATTCGGAGATTGTTTAACAGATGCAGTTATAGTCAATAATGCAGATTGGCTAGATAGCATCAATTATATTTCGTTCCTTCGCGATTTCGGTAAATATTTTTCAATTAATAGAATGTTAAATTTTGATTCAGTAAAATTACGTCTAAAACGTGAACAACAACTGAGTTTTCTTGAATTTAACTATATGATTTTACAAGCATATGATTTTTTGAAATTGTCACATCATTATAAATGTACATTACAAATAGGTGGCTCAGATCAATGGGGCAATATTGTCAATGGTGTTGAATTGGGACGTCGTATTGATGGACGCAATTTGTTTGGTTTAACCATACCATTAATGACTACTGCTTCTGGCTCCAAAATGGGCAAAACAGCAGATGGAGCCGTGTGGATAACAGATCGTCTATCACCATGGAATTATTGGCAGTTTTGGCGCAATACTAAAGATACTGATGTTGAACGTTTTTTAAAGTTGTTCACAGAACTTCCTCTTGACGAGATAAAGCGTCTGTCCAACTTGAAGGAAACTGATATTAATTATGCCAAGAAGATCTTAGCAAATGAAGCAACTCGTTTAGCACACGGTACTATTGCCGCAACACAAGCAGCTAAGACTGCCGAACAAACTTTCGAAGATAACTCTTCTATAGCAGAAGGCCTTCCTACTATAATGATCTCTACAACAGAATTGGATAACGGTATTCATGCATTCATCTTATTTACTATGGCTGGCTTAGCCACCTCTAACAGTGAAGCACGTCGTTTAATAAAAAATGGTGGCGCTAAAATTAATAACGATGTTGTAAACAACGAGACTGAACTGATCTGTACCACTCATATCAAAAATGGATTCATTAAACTATCGGCAGGTAAAAAACGTCATATTTTAATTAAAACACAAATGTAAATCATCATTGTTTCATATTATTAAAAAAGATCTTTAATATATTAGGTGTCAAAGACGATAATGGATTGATAGTAATGGATGGATTGTTTAATGAACCACTCATAGAATAGTTTATAGCTATCATACCTCCATCATCTTTGTTTACTAACAGTAAGTTGATTATTGGTATTTTACTCGGAATATTGTTAATTATATTGAATGGTATTATTGTGCCATCTAGTTTTATAATATTTTTATCAAAATCAACCTGACCATTAGCTGTTAATCCTAAAGTTAATCCTGAAAGTTTAGCATTTTTTATTGTTAATACGTCGTTATTCAGATTAAATGAAGTCTTCATTGTATTAAAAAAGATGCCTTTTTTCTGCAATAAATCAAAAATACCTGTTATAGAGGCAGTGGCCAACAGTCTCATTAATATATTAGACTTAACTAATTGAAAATCAGTCAAAGTAAGCTTTCCATTAAATGACTGTTGTGAATCGTCATAACTTCCAATAATTGACAGTTTTCCATCATTAATATCTTTATAGATACCGATTTTTTTAAACAAAGATCCAGCATTATCACTAGTTATTTTGATATTTTTATTATTTACCTCAGAAAACAAATTTTCAAAATGTAAAGATTCTTCAGACTCTACTTTTCCGTCGATTAATATCTTTTTCCAATTATTATGATCGCGTACTAGTGTTATTGTTACATTCTTAATAAAATCTTTTTCAGAAACCCAAACTTGGTCTAATTTTGCATTAATAGAAAAAGACGGCAAGTTATAAGAGTTAGTGTTTTCTTGAAAGTTTCTTTTTGTTGACGGCGTCATAATATGGCTATCAGTTTGATTATCAAATGATTCACCTAAAATAATTTCTCGACCATCAAAACTAACACCAGAGATATTTAAATTTAGATCATTATTTGATTTCAAGATCATCTTTCCTCGAATATCGGTACGTCCAAACTTTATCTTATTGAATACCAATTTACTTAACTGACCATTCTCGAAACTTCCATTTCCTGAAACATCAAGATCATTGCCGCTTATAAATGAAAATTTCGATATATTACTTAATTTACCATCAACAAAATGTACCAAAGCTGCGGCATGACCATCAGTGATCCGTTGTTTTTTCCAATTCAATTTTGGTAAATTTATAGCAACATCAGTTAAATCAGCTTGAATATTTAAATCATTACAATTCTCATTAATAGTTGTAACAACAACATCAATTGGAAGCTTACCACTCATAAATGGTGTTTGGAATAACTTTGGAATAAATCCAATATTATGACGCTCATCATCATCCAAGACTGCTGTGATCTGATAACGATTACTAAAAATTGATTTTTTATTTAAATTTTTACGCCACAAAATATTAGCAGGAATCCCATTTAATAAAGCACTTCCAGAAACATTCAATTTTTTAGAATCTACGAAAACAGTAAAATCTCCTCCACTTAGATCGAGGTCTAAAATGATATTTGGAAATATGAGATGATTGATTTGAGCTTTAGCTTGTACCTTTATTTGACTTAAATTTAGATTTTTTATCAATGGAAACTTTAAATTCAATAATGTAACAGAATCACCCTTAACTTTAGTTGATTGTACACCAAGAGTTTGAATCAAAGATAGTGGTTTGCTACCAATCAAATTCAATACATCACCAATCGATCCTGAAATTTTTAATGATATATCAATATCAGCAAATTTATTAGGATCTGACAATTTTCCTACAACAATCGTTCCATTATCAATTTTAAGATTGGAAACATCTCCATTTTTTATGTCTATAGTAAATTTATTTGTATCAAACTGTGCATCAGCAACTATATTTTGTACCTTTGGCATAGAAGATAGATATTGAAGACTCACACAATCAAGTAACATTTTTCCGTCTAAACTAACTATACTAAAATCCATAAAACTTTGATTAGACTTACGTTTGGCAAGTAGATTAACTACTGCTGAATTAATACGACCTTTTGAAATATTGTTAACTATCCACGTGTACAAATTTAACGCTACATTAGAAGGCCATAATTTTTTTAAATCATCAATAGAAAGATTTTCGATAAAAGCCCTAACTTCAATACGACTAGCTTCATTAATGTCATCAAGCTTTCCACTCAAACTGAGTAATGATTCTCCAAAATTGACACGAAATTCGTCTAGATTCAATGTATTCAACCCATCACTGATAGTTCCCCTGCAATCAATTGATTTAACCAACCAAGTAACACCTAGCAATGTATCAATTGTCCCTTCACCACCATTAATATCGAACTGAACATTATGCAGTCCTTGTTCAAGCGAATATTGTAATTCAATAGAACCATTAACTGGAAATTGCATTCCAGATAAAAATTGAAAACTTGGCATCAACACTGATGGGCAAATATTATCAAATGATACCTTGATCTGAATCGTCTGATCGATGATATTGTAGAACGAATCAACATTGAACTTAAATTGTTCGTCGGATAACTGAGGTTTTATTTGAACTTTACCAGAAATACCATACTGATTACGACTTAACTGTAAATCAATTTTTGGTACATGCAATTGAATACCTAAAATTTCATCATCAATTACCAGATCGGCATTATCAACTTCAATATCATGTAATTGTCCGTATGCATTACATAAATAATTTAACGATTCTGGTAAACTATGAAGAGTCTCAGATATAAAAAATGATACTCTATTACTAATTTTTTCTGATTTACCTATACTAAATTGAATATGTTTATCAATGTCACGGCGTAAATTTATGTTAGGATGATCCAATCGCACTTTACTTAGTGTAATTTGACCATGTAATAATGATTCGCCGGACATGGAAATTAATAATTCAGGAACAACCACCACATCATGATCGCCAATGGAAGCATGCACGTTCTCAGCATGAATATCAACAGACCATGTTTGTCGATTCCAAGCTATATAGATTTTTTCTAACTTGACAGCTAATCTGCCACTAGTAACACTTAGCTTATCTTCAACATAAGAATTTAAAAAAGAAATATTGATCTTTTCTTCTGATAAGAGCAAAGCTATAAAAAATAAAATTAATAAATTAATTACACCAAGAAGCCATATCAAACCTCTGTTGGTGTTATTTTTCAATCTTTGTTAACTCCAATTACTACTTGACTAACAATCAAGATATGCTTCGTTTAAAAAAATTCAACACTTGGACAATGCTTCTTGAATTTAAAATCAGATCGTTTAGCTTATTCTATCGATCCAATCATGGTTGGTTATAATCGTAATCATTGGTTGGAAGCAACTATTAATTTAGATAATACCAGCTTAATAAAATTCGTTCAAAGTGTACTTGAAGAACAACAATATTGTCATTTTATTGATGCTATTTTTAGCAATAGCCCGTACTTGACTTACTGTTTAATTAATGAAACTGATTTCTTTCGTCATATTCTTAGTGATGAACCAAAGCTCTTATTTTCAAAACTTCTAACTAAATTAAAATCAGATATTCAAAAAACTAAAGAAACATCGTCTATTATGACATTACTACGAATTGCCAAGCGTCGTGTTGCACTACTTATTGGCATAAGTGATCTTTGTAATATTTGGTCATTAGACGATATTACTAAATCTCTATCTAAATTTGCCGATACAACTTTATCTTTAGCTATAAGTCATTTGCTATATCAAGCTCATTTGAAAGGTGAAATTATTCTTCCTTATCCAGAAAGCCCAGAATATGCGTGCGGATTAACAATTCTTGGAATGGGAAAATTAGGAGCTAAAGAATTAAATTACTCTAGCGATATCGACTTAATTATTATTTATGACGAGAGTCTGGTTAATTATTGCGGACGTCGCTCAATACAAGAATTTTTTGTACGTCTTACAAGAAATCTGATTCATTTATTAGAAGAGCGAACAAATGACGGCTACGTTTTTCGTACTGATCTGCGACTTCGTCCAGATTTTGGATCAACGCCACTTGCTATTTCACTAGAAGCTGCTGAGATCTATTATGAAGGATTTGGTCAAAACTGGGAACGCGCTGCGATGATCAAAGTTAGACCTGTTGCCGGAGATATAGATGTTGGTATGAATTTTATTAAGTTCTTAAAACCGTTCATTTGGCGACGTCATTTAGACTTTGCTGCAATTCAGGACATTCATTCAATAAAACGCCAAATCAATACTTATACAGGAGCTAATCGTATAACTACTGTCGGTCATAATATCAAACTAGGATGTGGTGGAATTCGTGAAATCGAATTTTTCGTACAGACACAACAACTGATCTGGGGGGGTCGCGAATCTTATTTACAAGAATCACGCACAGTTGATGCTTTACATGCCCTATCTACTGCTAATCATATTGACAAAACTGTTGCGGCAGAATTAATCGAAGCATATGAATTTCTACGTCGTCTTGAACATCGTTTACAGATGATTGATGATAAACAAACTCAGACTCTACCTGAAAAACCAGAAAAACTGAAATCCTTAGCTGGTTTTTTTGGTTTTGCTAAATTTGAATTATTCACCAGTGAACTAATTCGTATATTACGTATGGTTGAATTACATTATGCTAAATTATTCGAAACAGCACCGCCACTATCAATTGGGGGAAATTTGGTATTTACAGGTAGCGAAAATGATCCTGAAACATTAAAAACCATTGCTAATCTCGGATTCAATCAAGTATCTATAATTTGTTCACAAATTCGTAGTTGGCATCATGGTAGAATAAGTGCAACGCGTAGTACACAAGCACGAGAAATATTAACCGAATTAACTCCTGCGCTTCTAGCAGCACTTGCCCGTACATCTAATCCTGACTCATCTTTTCATAGTTTTAACAATTTTCTTTCGCATCTGCCAATAGGAGTGCCGCTATTCTCGATGTTCTCTGCAAATCTCTATTTGCTAGATCTTATTGTAGAAATTATAGCTGATGCACCACGTTTGGCTGAATTATTATCAACTAACACATCTTTGTTAGACAACGTATTAATTAATGGACTCTTTGAATCTCTATCATCAAAAACAATTTTAATTGAAGATGCTAATCGAATTTTTACTCAAATCGAAGATTATCAAGAAACACTCAAGTTAGCAAGATGTTGGGTTAGCGAACAAAAATTTCATACTGGGCTACAAACGCTCCATAATTTACTTGATTCACAACAAGCTGGAAAACATTTATCAAATATAGCTGATGCAACGTTAATTGCGTTACAGTCAAGAGTCGAAACTGAATTTACATTACATCATGGTAAATTACCTGGTCGTGGTTTGGCAATCATTGCGATGGGTAAAATGGGTAGTTGTGAAATGACCGTAACTTCTGATCTAGATCTAATTCTAGTCTATGATTCAGATTGCGAACTCGATTATTCAGATGGCGCAAAACCTTTATCATGTAGCTCATATTATGCCAAATTTACAAAATGGATTATTAATGCATTAAACACCAAAATCGGACATGATACTCTTTACGAAGTTGATATGCGATTACGCCCATCAGGTAATTCTGGACCAATTGCTACAAGCCTAAAAGCTTTCTCCAAATATCATGCTAACACCTCTTGGACTTGGGAACATATGGCATTAACTAGAGCTAGAATTATTACTGGTAACAGTTCACTAAAAAATTCAATCACGAACATTTTTCATCAAATACTTAGAAAGAATCGCGATCCACTTAAATTATTGATTGATGTAGCTGATATGCGACATCGTATTGCTCGTGAACACAAGATCAATCATCCTTGGGATGTGAAATATTTTAGAGGTGGTCTAGTAGACATTGAATTCATAGCTCAATATCTACAATTACGTTGGGCTATTAATTATCCATCATTAATACTTACTAATACAGACGAGATTCTTATTGAATCCGAAAAGATTGGTTTACTGAAGACCAATCAGGCAAAGATATTACAAGATTCGCTTCATATGTGGTCAACTATACAGCAAATATTAAGACAAGCTATAAACGGTTTTTTCGATGAAGAAACTGCTTCAGAACATTTAAAGGAAATTCTAGCACAACAAACAACTGGTAGTAGCAATTTCAACGCTCTTCGCATTATTATGAATAAACAAGCTAATCAAGTTCAAAATCTTTATGAACAAATAATTGAAAAATCTATCGTATAATACAATAATTTTTAATTATGAGCACTAAAATTATAAATTTGATATAAAAAGTCGTACGGTTTATATCATTTTAAGCAGTTTTAGAATTTAATTAAAATCAAATATTTCATGTTTGTAGTAACATTAATTACAAATATTGTTTTCACAAATTTATTACTTGTTTGAATTATTTTGATATATCTTAATATTAGATAATTTCATGAAAATTATTGTTACTTTCATAATTTACCTATCACATAAAATCCAAATAGGAGTTAGCGTGTTTCGTTTTTTTTCAACTCTTATTGTAATTATTAGCTTCAATTGCATCAAATTAAATGAGGTAATTGCAAATCCAATTGCAATTATCGAATTGTTAGATGCTAATGTCGATTATATGGCAAATTTTTATATTAATTATGATAAAGACAGCTTTTATGGATCAATAATTCACACTCCTGGATGTGAAAAACGAGATTTCAAAGTTTTTACAGAACAACAAATTCTATTGTTACGTCGTGATATTGATCAAGTTGCAATTTTATGGCCAGACCGAAAATGTTATGTAAAAACTAAGTTTAGTTCATTAATCAATATAATTAGTGGCTTTAGTAATATTATGATTAATCGAACTGCCGAGAAAAAGGAAAAAATATCAGGAGAAAATACTACTCGCTATCGAGTTTCTATTAAAAGTGCTAGTGGTAGTTGTAATTTTCATGGAAACATGTGGTTTACAAATGATAATGTATTAATAAAATTGGCAGGAAAAATTACGATTAAAAATAAACAAATTCCAATTGAAACCGGAATTTTCAATTTTTTACGAGTCAAGACCGATAGTTCAGTATTTGAATTACCACATGGATATATGCATATTCCATTAGACATTACCAAGCTATTTCACTTGCACTAAATCTGATTTTATTTCAAACATCTAGATTAGTTACTTTAAGTGCATTAGTTGTAATAAAATCTCGTCGTGGCTCTACAACGTCCCCCATAAGAGTAGTAAATACATTATCAGCCTCTTCTGCATGTGTTAGCTTAATCTGAAGCATAGCCCTAGCATTCGGATCAAGAGTAGTCTCCCATAGCTGACTTGGATTCATCTCACCCAAACCTTTATACCTCTGAATAGTAACACCTTTGCGTCCAGCGTTCATAACAGCACTAAATATAGAGACTGGACCAGCTATTTTAGTCACTTGCTCGTTAAATAACAGCTCACTACATGTACAATAAATCTCTTCAAGATGATTTGCTAATTCGTCAAGTTTTTGTGCTTCTTTGCTTTTAATAATGGATGAATCTATTGTATATTCTTCTGTAACGCCACGAAGTGTCCGTGAAATTTTAAAACAACAACCAATAACTTCGCTATGCCAAGAACGTTCAGATGGAAATTCAATTGCATTTAGACGATATTCAATCATATCGGAAACAGTTTGATACTGATCTGTTGGTATTGTTCTAAGAGCCCCAGCAATAGCAATTTGCTCGATAATGCGTATTGGAACTCGAAGTGAAATATTGCTTAGTAGATTTTTAATAATTCTAGCCTGATTTATAAGATTTAGTAGCTCAATTCCGCCAATTTGTGTGCCATTTTTTAATCTAAGTACAGTATCTTTTAAACCAACATCAATCAAATAATTTTCCAAAGCCCGATCATCTTTTAAATAAACTTCAGAATTACCGCGTTTAGCACGATAAAGTGGTGGTTGAGCAATATAAAGATAGCCTTTTTCTATTAAGGCACGCATTTGCCGATAGAAAAAAGTTAGCAACAAAGTACGAATATGGCTACCATCAACATCAGCATCTGTCATAATGATAATTTTGTGATAACGTGCTTTTTCTATATTAAAATCATCAGAACCGATACTGGTTCCTATTGCTGCAATAAGTGTGCCAATCTCTGCTGACCCTAACATTTTATCAAATCGAGCGCGTTCAACATTTAAGATTTTACCGCGCAATGGAAGAATCGCTTGAAAAGCACGATTACGACCCTGTTTAGCCGACCCTCCAGCTGAATTTCCCTCAACAATGAATAACTCCGAGCGTGCTGGATCACGTTCTTGACAATCTGCTAATTTACCTGGCAGTGTAGCAATATCAAGCGCGCCTTTTCTACGTGTTAATTCACGTGCTTTGCGAGCTGCTTCACGAGAGATCGCTGCTTCAATCACTTTTGAAACGATCTTACGAGCTTCTGTTGGATGTTCTTCAAGCCATTGATCCAATTTGTAAGAAACAATATTTTCAACTACTATGCGAACCTCTGAAGAAACCAATTTATCTTTAGTTTGTGACGAAAATTTTGGATCAGGAACCTTAACAGATAATACGCAAGTTAAACCTTCACGCATATCATCTCCAGATAAAGATATTTTATCTTTCTTAACAATTCCAGAATTATTAATATAATTATTCAGTGTTCGAGTTAAAGCAGCACGAAAACCTGCTAGATGAGTACCACCATCACGTTGTGGAATATTATTTGTAAAACAAAGACAATTCTCGTGATAAGAATCAGTCCATTCCATCGTTACTTCAACTATTATATCGTCACGTTCATCAGATATTACGATCGATGGTGTATGTAATACTACTTTCGATTTATTAAGATATTGAACAAATGCCATTAAGCCACCTTCGTAATGCAAATCAATGCATATATCTTTTATAGATCGATTATCAATAAGTTTGAAAAAAACTCCAGAATTAAGAAAAGCAAGTTCACGTAAACGATGTTCTAATGTACATAAATCATATTCTGTCATAGTGAAGATTTTGGAAGATGCCATAAAGGTAATTGCAGTGCCAGTTTTTTTTATTTTATCCGATACATCATTAACAATAGCTAACGGAGCTTCTGCAACACCATTACAAAAACGCATTGAATATTTTTTGTTATTACGCCAGATATGCAATTCTAGCCATTCTGATAAAGCATTTACTACTGAAACACCAACACCGTGCAAACCACCAGAAACTTTATAGGAATTTTGATCAAATTTACCACCAGCATGCAGATGAGTCATTATTACTTCTGCCGCTGAAACACCCTCTTCCTTATGAAGATCAACTGGAATACCACGACCGTTATCGCATATTGTGACCGATCCATTATTATTTAATTGTACTTCGATATGGTCGCAGTACCCTGCCACAGCCTCATCAATTGAATTATCAATAACCTCGTAAACCATATGATGTAATCCAGAACCATCGCTAGTATCTCCGATATACATGCCAGGTCGTTTTCGAACAGCATCAAGACCACGTAAGATCTTAATAGAATCTGCATCGTAGATCTCATCAACATTAGAAGATTCTTCAGTAAAATCTGTCATAATTTATAAATATTCCTCAATTATTCTTAACGTAATTGCTTTTTAAAAACCAATTATAAAACAAAACATGTCTGTTCTATAATAATTTATTGTCTTTTTACTACTGCATCATTAACATGAAAAAATTGACCTCGTTCACCTAATTCTGCAAATAAGGAATCGTCGGTTCCTGTTAACCAACTTTGTATACCAAGTTCACAAAGTTGGTTAAATAAAGCTATTCTACGGCACTTATCTAAATGTGCCGTAATTTCATCTAATAATAGAATAGGCGACATACCTCTAATAACTGCTTGAATTTTTGCTTGTCCAAGTACTATAGCAATCAAAATTGCTTTTTGTTCGCCAGTAGAGCATTGTTCTGCCGGTTGATTCTTTGAACCGTAGTATACTAACATATCACTACGATGTGTTCCAATTGTAGCACCGCCGTTTTCTGCATCAGTTCGTCGTGTAGTAGAAAGAGCATCGCATAATTTAACTTCAGCAGCAGTTATATCTAGCGAGTCTAAACTGTTTTCAACACTACCTACCACATTCAATCGCACAGATGGGAAAGGTCCGTTTTCATTAGCACACACTTGATTCAAATACTTAACAGTGCGCTTACGTGCAATTGCTATCATTACACCATTATAAGACATTCTCTTTTCTAAAACACTTATCCACATTGGATCATAACGTCCAGTCTTTAACAATCGTGATCGTTCTTGTAGGCTATATTCATAATCAGAAGCACACTTCGCATGAGCTGGATTTATACCCAAGACCAAACGATCGAGAAAGCGTCTTCTACCTGCAGTTCCATCACTGAACAAACGATCCATTGTTGGCGTTAACCAAATTGCGCTTATTACTTCTGATAACATTGATTGAGATCGAATTTTCTGTCCATCAATTTGTACCAACCGCCGTTCTGATCCAACTTTGCGTCCAGTTCCAATCTCTATGATCTTCGAAATTTCAGACGAATTACTTTTTGACAGTTCTAATCGAGCTGTTATTATCCATGAGGCCATGTTTCCAGCCTCTTGTCTTGTTACATCTTCCAATCGCGCTCTTCTTAAACCACGACCAGGTACCAAAAACGATAGAGCCTCTAAAATATTGGTCTTTCCAGCCCCATTAGCTCCAGTTAACACAACAGGACGAGGATCTATTTCTAAATTAAGAGATGTATAGCAACGAAAATTATTGAGATTAAGACGAACAACAGCTTGCCAAGTTGTCTCTTTTAATTGAATCACCGCTCAGAACGTAGTGTTGTAGGCATTAATACATAGCTATAATTAACTTCTTTATCCCCTTTAATAAGGACTTGGTTTGTTTCATTAGCCAAAATTAACTGAGCATTATCACCATCTATTTGCTCTAAAATTTCTATTAAATATCGTGAATTAAAACCTATTTTCATAGGATTATCTTTATAAGAAGATTTTAAATAACCACTACCTTCATGATTAGCTACTAAATCTCTCATAAGAAGATCACATTTATCATTAGAGATTGTCAATTCGATTTGACATGACCTATCGTTAGAAACTGATGAAAGCATATCGATCTTTTTCAAAAGATCTTTTCGATTAATATTAAGAACTCTACTATTGTTTTTTGGAATCACTCGTTCGTAATCTGGGAAAGTGCCATCAATTAATTTTGATGTCATTAAGACGTCATTGAAGGCAAAACGTATTATTTTTTCTGAAAGCGAGATCGTAACATTCTGCGGTTCATTAGATTCAATGTCGATTATTTTTTTTAATTCAATTACAGTTTTACGTGGAATTATAACACCTGGAAAATTAGATAATGATCCTTCTGACTCAAGAAAAGTTAAGTTATAAGATGGCAGTTTAGCAAAAGCTAGACGATGACCATCAGTAGCAACAGCGCAAAGAACTGATCCATCATCACCTGATTTAACATGTAAATAAATTCCGTTTAAATAATAACGTGTTTCTTCATTTAAAATAGCAATACGTGTCTTGTCAATTAACCATTTTAGATTTTTTTGGTTAAGAACAAAACTATATGACAGACTATCGCTAGATATTGTTGGATAATCAGAGCTCGGTAACGAACTTAGTGTGAAACAATAATCACCGGATCTTAGAACAAACTTATCACTATCATTACTCTGTTCGATCTCGATTTGAGATCCATTTGGTAATTTCCTAATAATATCATAGAGAATGTGTACAGGCACAGTAGTAGATCCTGATTGTTCAACATCAGCACTAGCCCTCTCAATGATATCAATAACCATATCTGTAGCGCTCAAATCAATCCAACCTTCTTCATGACTCTCAATTTTGATATTGGATAGAATTGGAACTGTATTTCTTCGTTCAATTACACTCTGAACACGACTTAGTGAGTTAAATAGTGCAGTTCGTTCAATAATTAATTTCATGACATCGCTCACTTGTGAATGACTATTCACTATTTTTTATCATCAGATAAATGATAAATGCTCAATCAATAAGAAATCTCTGACTCATTCTCAGAAGAATTGTACACTATCAAATTAGATCTTGAAAGCTATTTTGTTTTCATTACGCTATATCATGATAATCATTACATTAATTAATAATTACTTGTTTTTATTAAGTCTCTAAAACCCGCTTGAGTAGCTCAACATCTTCGTCGAAACTAGAATCAGCAACACGTAACTCTTCTACTTTTTTTACAGCATACATAACGGTTGTATGATCACGACCACCAAATTTACGTCCAATTTCCGGTAATGAATATGATGTTAACTGTTTAGTCAAATACATAGCGATTTGACGTGGTCGAACGACCTGCCTAGCACGACGAGAAGAATATAAATCCGTTAAACTAACATTAAAATGTGAAGCTACTTTTTTCTGAATTTCTTCTATAGTAATACGCCTATCATCTGTAGATTGTAATAGATCGCGTAACACCTCCTGAGTAGACTCCAAAGTGATATTACTACCAACAAACTGTGTATGAGCACTTACTCGATTTATAGCGCCTTCCAATTCACGAACATTAGAAGTAATCTTGTAGGCAAGAAATTCTGATACATTTCTCGGAATTTTAATTCCTAGCTGTTCGGCCTTAGCATCAATAATGCCTAAACGTAATTCATAAGTAGTTGCTTGAATATCAGCAACCAATCCCCCGCCTAAACGTGAACGTAATCGATCATTCATACTTTTTAAGGATGATGGTGATCTATCTGCTGAAATAATAACTTGACTACCATGATCAATCAATGAATTAAATGTATGAAAAAATTCTTCTTGAGTCGATCCTTTGCCACTCATGAATTGAACATCGTCAATCATCAAAACGTCAACAGATCTAAGTTGCTTCTTGAATGCCAAAGTATCTTTAAAACATAATGCTCGAACAAAATTATACATAAATCCCTCAGCTGAAAGATAAACAACAGATCGATTAGGATTACATTCACGGATATTCCATGCCATAGCATGTAGCAGATGCGTCTTTCCTAAACCAACTCCACCATAAAGAAATAATGGATTTGAAGAAGAAATCGTAGAAACAGCACTACCTACACCAATATGTCTTGCCGCTGCATAGGCAAATTCATTTGGTTTATCGACAACAAAATTGTCAAACGTGTAGCGATGATCTAAGGCAGAGCCAATTTTTTCGTTAGTGCATTCTCGATCTACTGTAGCAGCAGTGGTAGTAATATTATTTGAAGAAATTTGCAAATTTTCAGTAGCCTGTGGAATCGTAATTTCAACATCGTCAATCGTTCCATTTTCCCGCACCCATATTGTGTAAATGTATTTTTTATAATGAGTAATTATCCAATCTCTCATAAAACGAGTTGGTGCGCATAAACATACTTGTCTGTCACGAATTCCGATCAACGTAAGTGAACTAAGCCAATTTTTAAAAACAACTTCACCACATTCATTTCGTAACTGATTACGGATACGACTCCATTGTATATCAATACTATCTTTGATCGAATTATTCATTTTGCTCTCTTTGACTAAAGTCAAATTTCAATTTAATAATCTTGTAATATAAATACGCAAGTATTCGTCTCGTCATTTTCGATCAACTAGCAGTACATTCATGGCTAATTTTCATTGTTTTTATCTAAATTTGAAATTACTTCATTTTAAGTAAAAATGATTTAATAATAAGTATTATTAATATATATATTTAAATAGTGTATAATATTACTATACTTGAACAATATATGGCCATGTATACTTTTAAAGTATTACTTGATTTATGTTAAATTATTCTACGATTCTCATATTTAATAAATTATGATGTTAATTTAATACTTTAATTCCTAATAAATTTCACTTTTAAACATAAATGATTTAAACACTGTTTTGTTTCTAATTACAATAGATCGAATAGGGAACAAAAAAAATTAATGTCTTGACATTAATTTTTATTAGTATGTCTCTAGATCTCTAGAATAAAGATCTGATATAGGATATATTATTTATAGTTTAGTTATAAAAAACAAATTGGCCCCGTAGCTCAGTTGGATAGAGCACTTGCCTTCTAAGCCAGTTGTCACTGGTTCGAATCCAGTCGGGGTCACCATTGAAGAATATTCATTGTAGATATTACAGTTAGGCACATAAATGCTAACACGAAAACAATATGAATTGCTCATTTTCATTGAAAAATACTTAGGAGATACAAGCATATCCCCTTCATTTGATGAAATGATGCTTGCAATTCATCTCAAATCAAAATCTAGTATACATCGCTTGCTTGTAGGCCTAGAAGAGCGCGGGTTCATTCGCCGCCTTCCATATAAAGCTCGTGCTATTGAAGTTCTAGAAAAACAGATGTTAGTACCGTCATCAATATATAATCATTCTAAAAATTATACCGATGTCATAACTATCCCATTTTATGGAAAAATAGCTGCTGGTATACCAATCGAAGCACTAAACGATAATTCAAACACAATTTGTGTTCCTTCTACTTTGTTAAAAACAGGAGAGCATTATGCTTTAACTGTCAACGGAGATTCGATGATCGAAGCTGGAATCTTTGATGGCGATACTGTTATTATAAACCGGTGTAATGTCGCAGAAAGCGGATCAATCGTAGTTGCTTTAATCGATGAAAGCGAAGCAACATTAAAAAGACTACGTTACAATATTAATAAATCTTCAATAGTCCTAGAACCAGCAAATAAAAAGTATCAACCTCGCATTTTTCAGTCAGAACGTGTGCGTGTTCAGGGAAGATTGATTGGGCTGATTAGATATTACTAACATCTATTAATGCAATACATTCGAGTCAAATTAAAATCACATACATAACAGGTTATTTAAAATATAATGTCATCAAATATTGTTACTAGATTTGCTCCATCACCAACTGGTTTTTTGCATATTGGAAGTGCTCGTACCGCTTTGTTTAATTGGCTATTCGCACGTCATAATATAGGAGGAAAATTTTTACTTCGAATTGAAGATACTGATCGTAATCGTTCTACAAATGATGCCATAGATGCCATTTTTGATGGATTGCGTTGGTTAGAACTAGATTGGGATGATGAGCCGATCTTTCAATTCTCAAACGCCAAACGTCATGTTGAAATAGCATATCAATTACTATCAAAAAATAAGGCTTATTGTTGTTACTGTTCTCCTGATGAATTAGAAGTTATGCGTACTAATCAAAGAGCTAGTGGCTTACCTGTGCGTTATGATGGTCGCTGTCGTAATAACAACAGATCGTCCAGTATAATAGCTCCTGTTATTCGTCTGAAAGCAGATCGCAATAATGAAGTAACAATTATTCAAGACAAAGTGCAGGGTGAAATCCGAATTTCTAACGAACAAATAGACGATATGGTTCTATTGAGATCTGACAGTACACCAACTTATATGCTTTCAGTTGTTGTTGATGATCATGACATGGGTATAACTCATGTCATCCGCGGTGACGATCATTTAACAAATACATTTCGTCAGATCCATATTTATCATGCTTGTGATTGGAATATTCCAGAATTCGCTCATATTCCATTAATTCACGGAGTTGATGGCAATAAACTATCAAAGCGTCATGGCGCCATTGGAGTTACAGCTTATCGTGATATGGGATTTCTTTGTGAAGCTATGCGCAATTACATTCTTAGACTTGGCTGGAGTCATGGTAACGACGAAATTATTTCGACAGAACAAGCTGTCACTTGGTTTGATCTTAATAATATTGGACAATCTCCTTCAAGATTTGACATGACCAAATTGATTAATCTTAATGGACACTATCTACGACAAGCCAATAATGAACGATTAGTTACATTAATTTCATCAAAACTTAGTGATTTAATTGGACAAAAAACATTAAACTATTCTCAGATTTCAGTTTTAAATAAAGCTATGACAGAACTAAAGAAACGCGCTAGAACACTGGTTGATCTAACAGAAAACGCTATTTTTTATTTACGACGGGTTATTCCAAATGAACTAACGCTAAATCTATTAGACATCAATAGTAAAGAAATACTTAAAAAATTCGTTGAAATTATTATTGAAAAACAACAGCAACTTAATTGGCAACAAGATGCTCTTGAGGAAAAAGCTAGACTTTTTTGTATTGAAAATGAAATAAAATTAGGACAAATTGCGCAACCACTACGAATTGTTTTAACTGGATCAACTGTCTCTCAGCCAATTTTTGAAGTTATGCAAATTCTAGGTCAAGATGAATGTTTAGCCCGCATTAAAGATGCACTATTATAAATATATATAATAGTGCATCTTTATATTTAATCTTCTTTTTTATTAAGTTCTCCAAAGCTATAAGACAGTCCAATCATAGCAGAAGAAGAAGAATAAGCTTTCTTATTAGAAGTAGTGTTTGTTGTTAATAATGATTTAGATAATAATCTATCGACATAAATATCTTTAAGTACTTTTTTAGCTGTAGCTAAATAGCGATAATCAATCATAGCTTTTATTTTAGGTGTTATCTGATAAGAAACACCTAAAATACCTTGATAAGCAAATGAGTTATTAGACTTATCTTCATT
>JAITNJ010000041.1 GCA_031290545.1 Rhodospirillaceae bacterium
TTAGGTTCGCATTTATACTGGGCACGCCATTTTTTCGCAAACATTGGGGTTTTTTTTGTTGGGGAAACTGGTGGTGAATCTCCCCCCCCCGGTTTTGCCGCAACAAGATTATTCTTAAAATATACTTTCCCCATAACATCGACAGCAGGAGCTAAGGCATCAACCATAGTCTTATCGCCTAATTCTGCTTTACCACGACGTTTAATATCATCAAGTCCAGCAGCAATAATAGTAAATAAAGATGCTGCATCCAACGTATGTTTATTTGCACTCTGTCTACCAAGTTCAAGAAAAAAACCACCGTAGAGTGGACCAGCAGCACCACCAACTGTAGACAATAGTGTCATTCCAACAATTTTAAATAACTTGCCTATATCATTATCTGTTGATGCTACAGTTTCTAGTTTTTTAGTTACTGCTGTAAAACCACGCGACATATTAGCACCATGATCACCATCACCTATTGCCGCATCAAGATTACAAAGATTTGTTGCATTTTTATTAATAACAACAGAAATCAACGAAAGCCAAGCCAGCACATGTATCTTCGTTAATTCTTGCATTATTTTGTTTCTCCATGATTTACAAAAATCTAATAGCCACTAAAAGAATAACAATTTTATCAATCTAATAAATATTACAAATCACATCTGTAATCATACTTTATCTTTTGTATTTATCTCAATAAGAGAGTGTGTAATTAATTTACATGTACTCTCTTATGCATGTTGTTCTCATAACAATTTTTATACAATCTTTATATACCCCAACGAATACCTGGGGTATTTACAGGAGCATCCCATAATTTGACTAAAGAATCATCTACACGCAATGCAGTAATAGATACGCCTGCCATTTCTAGACTAGTTATATAATTACCAATCAAATTACGAACAATTTTGATTCCATGTTTTTCAGCAATACGTGCCACTTTGCGGAAAATAATATAAAGTTCAATAAGTGGAGTTCCTCCCATACCATTAACAAATAGAATTATATTATCACCAATTTTAAATGGAAGATCATTTAAAATTGGCTCTATAAGCATCTCGGCAACTTCATCTGCAGATGCTAAAGGAACACGCCTACATCCTGGCTCTCCATGAATACCAATACCGACTTCAATTTCGTTTTCTGCCAGTTCGAATGAAGGTTTTCCAAAATGTGGAACTGTGCATGAAGTCAATGCCACACCCATACTACGTCCAGACGCATTAATTGAATCACCGAGAACTTTAAGCTGTATTAGAGACATTCTTTTTTCAGCAGCAGCTCCTAAAATCTTTTCAGTCAAAACAGTTAATCCAACACCACGACGTCCAGCTGTATAAAGACTATCCTTTACAGCTACATCATCATCAATAAGAACAGTAGCAACTTCAATCTTTTCTTCTTCTCGCAACATTTCAGCAGAAAGATCGAAATTCATCACGTCGCCAGTATAATTCTTAACAATATACAAAATACCAGATCCGCCATTTACAGCTTTTCCAGCACTTACCATCTGATCTGGTGTTGGACTAGTAAAAATATGACCAGGGCAAGCAGCGTCAAGCATACCAAAACCTACAAATCCTCCGTGCATCGGCTCATGACCACTACCACCACCAGAAATTACCCCAACTTTACCTTTAATAGGAGCATCTTTCCTTATTATATAAGATGGATCAAAACAAACACGCAAACAGTCTGCGTATGCTAGAGCAATACCTTCTAATGACTCACGAACAACATTTGCCGGAGAATTAATTAATTTTTTCATAAAACCTCCGTTTTGCATATATATTTTTGTAATAATTGAAATTCAAAAACGATAACTCTCTCAAAAAGACGGTGCTCTTTTCAAAGAAAAAAGAAGCACCGTCAGTTAGTCATACGTGTTATTATCTATTTATACAATACCAGTCATTTTGCAAATAATCGCTCCAATAACACCACCTGCTAACGGTCCAATAATTGGAACTAATGCATATCCCCAATCGGAGCAACCCTTACCAGCAATCGGCAATACAGAATGAGCCAAACGAGGACCAAAATCTCTAGCTGGATTAATAGCATAGCCTGTTGGTCCACCGAGTCCTAAACCAATACTCCATATTAGCATTCCCCACAAATATGGACTAAAACCAGCTGGCAAACCATTAACAGCAACTCCTTTAGAACCAATAGCAAAACCAGCTATTACAAGAGCGGCAGTTGCAAGTAATTCACATGTAGCATTCGCTGTAATATTACGAATTGCAGGACCAGTAGCAAAAACCCCCAACTTCAGACCCTGATCTGACGTTTCTGCCCAATGAGGTAAAAAAGTAATCCACACTAAAGTAGCAGCACAAAAAGCACCAACTGTCTGAGCAGTTGTATATGGAAGAATTGTGTAATAATCTCCATTACAAATTGCTAAAGCAACAGTAACTGCTGGATTTAGATGAGCAACACCTCCGACTGAAAGGCTTGTAATAATACCAAAAAGAACAGCAAGCCCCCATCCTGTGGAAATTACTATCCATCCACTATTTTCACCCTTAGATTTTTTAAGAAGCACGTTAGCATTAGTAGCTTCTCCCAAAAAAATCAGAAAAAATGTTCCAAAAAATTCACCAAACACTGGTCCACACAAAATTGTTTCACACATAAACATTTCTCCACTAATTATTTTAATGCTCTCACAAACTTATTCAGCCCAATCAAACGTTCTGGTTACCGCCTTCTTCCAAAAATGATATAAACTATCCCTTTTTTCTTTTTCCATTGAAGGTTTCCAACGATGATCTTCGGCCCACTTAGTAACTAATTCATTTGTATCTTTGAAGAAACCAACTGCAAGACCAGCAGCATAAGCAACACCAAGCGCTGTTGTCTCTTGCACAACAGGACGAATAACTAGTTTATTTAAAATATTAGACTGAAATTGCATTAGTAAGTGATTGCTAACCATACCACCATCTGTACGTAAATTGGCCAATTCAATACCAGAATCAGTCTCCATTGCGTCTACAACTTCACGAACTTGAAAGGCAGTAGCCTCAAGAACAGCACGGGCAATATGACCTTTATTAACAAACCGTGTAATACCTGCAATAACACCTCGCGCACTATCTTTCCAATATGGAGCATATAGACCAGAAAACGCCGGTACGAAGTAAACTCCACCATTATCATTTACTGTACGTGCAAGTGGTTCAATGTCTGTGCTTTTTTCAATAATATTAAGATTATCACGCAACCATTGAACTAAAGCACCTGTAATAGCAACTGAACCCTCAAGTGCATAAACTGCTGGTGCATTGCCAATTTTGTAACTCAACGTAGTAAGTAAACCACTTTTAGATGGAACTATTTTTTCACCGGTATTCATAACCATGAAACAGCCAGTACCATAAGTATTTTTCACCTCTCCAGGTTTAAAACATACTTGACCAAACAAAGCAGCATGCTGATCACCAAGATCTCCAGAAATTGCCACACCCTTGATCGGATCAAAAACAGCCCTACCATAAACTTCAGAACTAGAACAAATTTTAGGCAACATCACCTTTGGAATATCAAAATCTGACAGAATCTGATCATCCCATTGTAATGTCACCAGATCCATTAATTGAGTTCTACTGGCATTAGTTACATCAGTAATATGTAAACCACCATTAACACCACCAGTTAAATTCCAAATTAGAAACGTATCAATATTACCAAAAAATAAATCACCAGCTTCAGCAGCTGATCGCGCTCCTTTAACATTATTTAGAATCCAGCGAATCTTAAGTCCACTGAAATATGTTGATAGTGGCAGGCCAGTCTTGGCACGATAACGGTCTTGACCACCTTTAGCAGTAAATTCAGTGACCATATCTCCAACTCTAGTATCTTGCCAAACAATAGCATTATAAACAGCTTGACCTGTTTTTCTATTCCAAACTACTGTTGTTTCACGTTGATTAGTGATCCCTATGGCAGCAAGATCGCTTGGTCGTTGACCCTTAGCTACCATTGCTTCAGTTATCACCTCTTCAGTACGACGCCAGATTTCAGCAGGATCATGCTCAACCCAACCAGGTTTTGGAAAAATTTGCTCATGTTCCTTCTGAGCTATGCTGACAATACGTCCAGTATGATCAAAAACTACGAAGCGAGTACTTGTCGTTCCTTGATCGAGAGCACCGATATATGTAGCCACAATACACCTCCAATTGTCTTCATTTGAGTATATTTAAATTTAAAGAATACTCTAGGTTTATTTATTAAACAACTTAATCTTGTAATGCGCAACACAGATTTTTTATACAAAAAATTTGTTTTACAAATAGCCACCTAATTCAATTTAGATTATTTTCTAAAAAGACTTTTAATTACATATAATCAGTTTGTTTTTTTTATTTAAAAACGATTTTTCAATTAAATTTTCCTACATCAATTAATTTTATATGATTAATAGAACACAAAAACCGTTGATTAATATTTGCAATAATACATGATTTATTTATTATTTATACTAAAGGAACTATTTCTTTGGATCAAAAATTTCAAAAAGACTCGGCGAAACATATAAAACATATAAATAACATCCATGCATCTCACTAAAGAGCGCATAAACGACGTATTATAGAAAATAGACAATAGACATTATCGATAGCAATTCATAGGTTACGATTAATTTTCGAGACATCTAATTGATTAATTGACTATTAATATAGACAAAATTGAACAAACATTCAAAATCAATTCTTATAAATAAATCCCTTAATTCTATAAACCGTATTACCAACATTGGCTAATGGTTGATACCATACTCGGACACAACTCCAATCGTTTGCCTTAGAAACATCAAC
>JAITNJ010000009.1 GCA_031290545.1 Rhodospirillaceae bacterium
AATCCTTTTTTATTGTTAATCGCAGTTAGAAATGATATTCTAACTGCGATTCTATTATTGTTTTGGGATGATGGATAAAAATAGCCTAGAAAGTGCTATTGGTTGTGATTCGGTCAGTACGATCAGTAATCATTGTTTAAAAACTGATATTAAGTGAAAATTTAACAACTATTATGTGTTGATAAGAGGTCTTACTAACTACAGTACGAAAGCATTCACGTACATAATTATTAATCTATTGATCGCAATAATATTCCTAATGGCGAGTGTATGTGATCATTAGCGGCCAGTATATTCTCTGATCTTAACTCGCTATGTTTGCCACTGATTTCAGTTATGTAGCCACCTGCTTCTTTAACTATAATTATACCGGCAACTATATTCCATGGTTTTAGATTCATTTTCCAAAATCCATCATAACGACCAGCAGCAACATAAGCAAGATCTAGAGATGTAGAACCAAATTGGCAAACACCAGTTGTTTCATTCAGAACAACAGCTAATTGACGAAGAAAATATTGATGTTTCAATTGTCCTTGATAGGAGGAAATTCCTGTGGAAATTATTGATTCTTTCATTTTACGTCTTGCTGAAACTCGTAAACGTCTCCCATTTACAAAGGCGCCGCCGCCTCTTTCTGCCCAAAACATTTCATCAGTTAATGGTTGATAAATGACACCAGCAATAGGATCTTCATCACGCATCAAACCAATAGAAATGGAAAAATGAGGAATACCATGCAAAAAATTAATAATACCATCTAATGGATTAATAACCCAAATATTGTGACGATCTACGTTTTCAATAACACCAGATTCTTTGAATACAAAGCCGTAATCAGGTCTTGCTTTTTTAAGTTCTTCATGTAATGACCTTTCAATACGAATTCCAATAACTGAGACAAAACCACTAGGACCTTTTTTCGAAACTTGTAAATGCTCAACTTCTCCAAAATCTCGAAGCAAATCTCTCGATACCTTACGAATAGCTTCAATCATAACATTTATTATAGCTGATTGAATAATCATCAACTTTTAGCACGCTCAATATAAGTAGAATCAGTAGTACTAACGATTATTCTAGTACCAGATTCGATAAACGGTGGGATAAGAATGCGCATTCCATTTTCTAGCTTACCGGATTTGTATGACGAAGCCGCTGTTTGACCTTTAATAACAGGATCAGCTTCAATTACTATCATTGTTACTTTGTCTGGTATGACAATTGAGACAGGCAATCCATCAATCATATCAATAGTACATTGCATATTTTCTTGTAAAAAGACACCAACCTCACCAATAATATCATACGGAACAGAAAATTGATCGAATGTTGTAGAATCCATAAATGTTACATTATCATCAGTACTAAATAAATACGTAACGCTTCTTTCTTCTACATGCAACTTTTCTACAGTATCAGCTGTACGCCAACGCTCATTAGTCTTAATACCAGTTCGTACATCACGCATTTCTACTTGAATAAACGAACCGCCCTTACCTGGTTGAATAAGCTGAATTTTTAGTACTGCCCACTGTCGATTGTTATGCTCTATAATATTACCAGGACGGATGAGATTCGCATTAATTTTCATATACTATAACCAAACTATTAAATTTAATCTTTATTAGATGTTATCAGATCTCATATAAAGACGCAAATTAGACTCCGATCTGTTTGATTTTTAGAAATTTTTACAATCAATTCCATTGATAGACGTCAGATAAAATCTGATCGTTTAGATCAATAAAAAATTAAATTAAGAAAATAAAATTTGAACATTACGATTCATGTAGTAAGTATATAAAGTATACTTTACATACTTTAAACAAATTGTTTTATTAAAATAATATATATCTTTTATTAAAATAATATATATCAAAAAGTTTTTAGTCTAAAGACCATCTTGATCGTGGGATAAAATCCATGTCATTTCTCTTATTAAGACAGAACTGCTCGAGTCCAGCCCAAGCGATCATAGCTGCATTGTCAGTACAAAGATTAAATGGTGGTGCTATTAATCTAAAACCAACCTGTTCAGCAATATTAGCTAAAGTACGACGTAATTGAACATTAGCAGCCACACCACCTGCTATAACCAGAGTTCGAGGTTCATCATACATTTTAGAAAAAATAATCATAGCCATTTTAGTTCGATCAACGATAGTTTCAGTCATAGCAAATTGAAACGATGCAGCAATATCATTGCAATCTTTTATTGAAAGCGGTTCATGATCAGCTATTAATAATCGTACAGCATTCTTCAGTCCAGAAAAAGAAAAATCACATCCAGATCGTCCTTTCATAGGTCGTGGAAGAAAAAATCGCGACGAGTTTCCAAACTCAGCTATTTGCTGTATAGCTAATCCTCCAATATTACTAAGATTGAGCATTCTAGCTGTCTTATCAAAAACTTCACCAGCCGCATCGTCTATAGTAGTACCTATACAACGATAACAACCAACACCTTCAACAATTAGCAATTGACTATGACCGCCTGAAATTAGTAATAAAAGATATGGAAAATTCAAATCGTTAGTCAATCTAGCAGATAGAGCGTGACCCTCGAGATGATTGACAGCAACGAATGGTTTTTCAGTTACCATAGCAATTGCTTTGGCCGTTACAATTCCAACCAACACGCCACCGATCAGACCTGGCCCACCGGTAGCAGCAATTACATCTATTTGATCAAGATCAATTTCTGATCGTGCTAAAGCTTCAATAATTAAATGATCAAGATAATTAAGATGAGCTCGTGCAGCAATTTCTGGAACTATCCCACCATATGGACGATGCTCATCTAACTGCGATAATACTATGTTAGATAAAATAATACGCTCATCATTTACTATAGCACATGCAGTTTCATCGCAACTTGATTCTATTCCAAGAACAATCATTTTTTTTGATTTACTTTTAACAATCAATTGTCAGAAATTTTTAAAAAACAAAAATTACTACTTATTAATTTAGTATTTTTATTAATTTCTTTAAATATTAATCGTAAAGTTTAGAATAAGTTCTGTTATTTTATTACTCGTATTGGACGCGAAATTCCATTAACTTTATCTCAGACTTACAATATGATTGAGCGTATTGCTTGTCACTCATACAGATCTCGTAAATCTAGGCGCAATATATATCGTTGTTATCAACACTATAGTGATTGTTCATTCATTTGTAGATATTGATAATTACTTGTCACTAAAGAGATAAATAAATTATGACACTTGTTGTATAATGATCGATGCTTATGCTCTAAGTGAAAATTACATTGGAAGCTAATAATTATTTTAGAAAACACACATGAAATTATTACTATAATAATATTGATATAAATCAACAGTATTAATAACATTGATTCTTATGATGTGTATTTTATTTTATATTTTAATCATTATTTTTTTGATTGTTGGTATTGTATGGCTTGCAGATCAGCAAGGCACAGCAACAATCAATTGGCTTGGTTGGCATGTTGAAACTACAGCTTCGATATTGTTAGCTCTTTTATTAACTACAGGCGCTACCATCGGTAGTTTGTTTCGATTAATTATTCGTATTATTCGATGGTCTTCAAATAAAAAACCACTTCATTGAATTGATGATGTAGGACACATACCAATTTAACTTCAGTTTTCATGAAAAATAGTTTTTAAAGTAAGTAAAATTTTTTTATTGGAATCATCTTGCTAAGATTATTATTTTAAATTCGAACAAAATAATTTTTTAGCAAAATGAATGGTGCATATAAATCGTCACGCCATATAATATTTAAATTACAGACAAATTCAATATTATAGATATTTTTGCATGTCAAAATAAAAATATGATTAATCTGCTTATTTTATTTTTCAGATCTTGCATGATAACTTTCCTTCTGCAACTTGTTTTTTCATTGCTGATTGTTCTGCCCTTATTAATAATACAATAAATTTCTCTTATATTAGAAAGTATACATGACTGCAGAATGATTATGGAAATTATAAAATAATGCTCTTCTTTTAAAATAGTTGTATGTAGCTTTCAGCATTTGTAATACTTAATATTTGCCTTTGAGGTAAATGTTACGATATTGATTTTGAACTTTTTGCTACACTTTTCTTTCTTCTTATTTATAAAATCATGCTTTACTATATCATTGGTTTTATAATCATTAATTTAGAGTAGGTATTTTAAAACTAAGTTCAAGTTATTAGATAAATAAGTCTTATCATAATCAATACCATAAAATAGCACTACTACTAAATCATGATAAGTTTTAGTACTAAAGTAATAAGAACTTTCTACTATTATTAATAGAGGCACAATCTTCAACATATAAGCTTTCATCTTGAGCGGCACTATACATACATTCTAGCAAACTAACAGAAAGTAGGCTTTTCATAATTAAGATCCATTTGTTTAAATTTCGATATGTAATTATTAATGTGAGTTTATATCAATAATCAACTAACAGAAGATGATTACTTGAAGTAACCTCAATTAATTTCCACTCAGTACAGCTAAATTTCGATTCTTCGTATAAGTAATTTCATATCTATCAATGTGGCATTGCACCGAATCAAATGACGATCTCCTTTCAATATAAGACGTTTATGTAATGTTTGCTTTCCGTAGCTTGCACTTGCAATATGAATTATACCAGTTGGTTTTGATGTATTATTAATTGATCAGCAATACCAGTAACGCAATACTAGCCGTTGCCAAGAAGTGCACATTCAGCCATATCACAAGTTACTTCTTTGCTAACACTACCAAACTTGTCTATTAACATTTTAGATACACCAAGCATATCGATCTTGGATTAATCAGAATAAGTAATAAACCCACGATCGATCCACTTAGAACTTCCAGAAATAGTCGTCAAGGAAGCACTAATAAGACCGCCTGTACAAGACTCGGTTAAAGAAATATATTTTTGTAACAAAACAAATATCCAAAACTCGATTTGCAATAACAATTAAATCTTGTGATATTGAGTTTTCCATTTTTACGTTAATATCTTCATGAAGATCAAGCCGTACAATCCAGCTATAATATCATCTAACATAATACCAAGACCACCTTTGATGAACCGATCTGCCCAATCAGCTGGCCATGGCTTAGCGATATCAAAAATACGGAATAAAATAAAGCCTATTAAATAATGCTTAAGATCTAACTGTGTGCCCAACAAAACCAAACATTGTCCGGCTACTTCATCTATAACAATACACCCTGGATCTGATAAACCAATGTCTGAAGCAGTACGTTCTGATGCCCACCAACCAACACTAAACACAATTAAAATAACAACCAGCAAGGCTGACCAATCTCCTATTAAAGAAACGATCCAAGCGAATGGCAGAGCTACCAGAGATCCCCAAGTACCAGGCGCTTTAGGTAATAATCCAATGCCAAACCAAGTTGAAAATAATATGGCTGGTTTTTTAATAGAAAGATTATAATAAATCTGTTGCAAGATTATAAATAGCTATCATTTTTTAAAAAAGAAATTATAATTACATAATTAAGTTACATACGGAAGAATTTTTTAATTATTTTAAAAGATATATCTAATAAATTGTATTTATCTTAAAGTAATTTTTGTCTTACTTTATTCTAATCTTGTTAAATAATTCATGGTGATCTGTCATTAATCATAATCATCTATACAACTCAATATCAACTAGCAATTGCCAGTAAATACTAATTTGTACAGAAAATAACAATAGTACTGAGCGAATGAAGTTTCATAGAGCTATGTAAATAAAGCAACTGATTTTGATACAATAACGCCTTCTAATTTCTACTCAATTTTAACATAAAACACTCTAAACATATGTTTTCTTGTATTGTATAAATACAAGTAGAAACCTGAGTAAATACCTGCATAATCATACTTTTTAAAAACCTAATAAAATACTTTTATTTTGATATAATTTTAACTAAATAACTGGACGTTTTTCAAAAAAGCTTCGTGAAAAGTGTGTGATTAATTTTTACATCATTATTTTTAAATGCATTTTGAAGTATCATTAAGTAAACGATTGTATAATATCTATTTATTGTTTTTATAGACTTATTATAATAAAACTTGTGGTAAATTTGTAATTTAAATATTTTTCAGTAACATAGCTTTTATATTATCACAGATGAACTTGATTATTAGTTAGTTCAGATTTGATAAATTTTCTAATAAAATCAAACAACAACGAGTTGAATTTCTGTATTAGAACAAATTGTCATTTGAATTGATCTCTTTTTTTTGATAGAACCTATAAAAATAACTATACAAATATATATATTGATTGTTTTTCCATCAGAAAATCAAGATTTGGTCAGCACAATATTCAAAAAGAATCAAGGATCTAAATTGAACACTATGAATTAGAAAAGATAGTAATAGTTTTTTGATCAAAATATAACATACTAAAACAGTAGGTTCTTCCAAAAGAAAGATCAATATTAGTCTGATTAGTCAATCTCTAATTTTAAGTATTCGTGTTCAATTACAATTTAACCAAAAGAATAATTAGAATTTTTTCATGCTGTGATCTTAAATCATGTTTTATTTTTAAAAATAATTCACTTAGAATAATATCTAATAAATACAACAGGAACTAGTAATTAATATTATTACTCCTATTTTGTAAATTTGATAGTACTAATTTATCATCAGATATGACCGGAGACACCAACCCAAAGAATTGTCAGAATTTATATTTCCTGTAATCTATCAAGAGATGACTCACTACTTTTATTACAATTAACTATGCTAAGCCGTTCCTTCAAATAAGTAATCTACTTAAGTATCCAATACCAATAAACATCTTTATGATAAACATCTGGAGCATATAAATCATTCATTTGGTCAATCAATATGACCAGTTCATTTTGCCTATATATTTTACAAGTACTACCATATAGATCGTGATATAAAAATATCATCATACATGCTATCTTACTTGTTAAAAAATTATCCAAGAAATTTTTTATAGCAGTAAGCACAAATACTACTTCATTAAATTAATTAAAAGAACTCTGTTCTAAACATAATCATACAGAAACAATATCTATGGATCTATCAACTAATTCATTAATATAGCTACAATTTAACAGTGATAAAACAAAAGAAGTATAAAATTTTGTTTATCTATTTTTCAATAAAACGATTTATGGGGTAACAAATTTATGAATGAACCAATTATTCGTCGAGCATTAATCTCTGTATCAGATAAAACAAACTTGATCTATTTTGCAAAATTTTTAATAAAAAAAAACGTTGAACTCTTATCAACCGGAGGTTCAGCTAAGACTTTGCGTGATGCTGGCCTTTCCGTTATCGAAGTATCAGATCATACTGGATTACCAGAGATGTTTGATGGTAGAGTTAAAACATTAAATCACAAAATACATGGTGGAATTTTAAACATTCGTGATAATTCTCAACATAAAATAGATATGATCAAACATGATATTTCGCAAATCGATCTAGTTATAGTTAATCTTTATCCTTTTGAGAAAACAATTACTAAAAATTCTACTTTTGAAAATTGTGTTGAAAATATCGATATCGGTGGATCTGCACTGATTCGTGCCGCAGCCAAGAATCATCAATATGTTGCTGTCGTAGTCGATATTAGCGATTATCAAGAAGTAATTGACGCAATGATTGAGGGTAAAGGGTCAACTACATTAGAATTGCGTTATCGCCTGGCAACAACTGCTTATGCACATACAAGTGCATATGATTCAATGATTTCTAAATGGTTTTCAGATCGAGTTAACGATTCTTTTCCTCGACGCATTACTATTAGCGCCAAATTAAAACAAACTCTTCGTTATGGCGAAAATCCACATCAAGATGCAGCACTTTATTTGTCAACATCATCACGTCCGGGAGTTGCTAATTCTAAACAATTACAGGGTAAAGAATTATCTTTTAACAATATCAATGATACAGATACTGCTTTTGAGTTAGTATCTGAATTTAATAGTCCAGCAGTAGCAATAATTAAGCACGCTAATCCATGTGGTGTTGCTATAGGCCACAATTTACTCGAAGCGTATGACAAAGCACTGGCTTGTGATCCAATTAGTGCTTTTGGTGGTATTGTTGCACTCAATCGTCCGATAGATCTAATAACTGCAGAAAAAATAATCGAGTCATTCACTGAAGTAGTAATAGCTCCAGAAATAAATGAAATTGCTCAAATCACTTTTGCAAAGAAAAAAAACCTGCGTTTACTTGTAACTGGCAGTCTACCAGATCCAAATGAAAAAACGTTAACAATCCGTACAATTTCTGGAGGTTATTTACTACAAAGTAGAGATTCAGGTAGTACAACGATGGTAAATCTTAAGATCGTCACTAAACGTCAACCTACACAACAAGAATTGAATGATCTTTTATTTGCTTTCAGAGTTTGTAAGTATGTAAAATCAAATGCTATTGTATATGCCAAATACGGCGTAACTGTAGGTATTGGTGCAGGTCAGATGAGTCGTGTAGATTCTTCACATATTGCTACTTGGAAATCAAATGAAAAGATTAAGAAATCTGGTCTAGATAAATCAGAAATTATCGACTCAGTAGTTGCTTCCGACGCATTCTTTCCATTCGTAGATGCTCTATTAGTTGCTATTAAAGCAGGTGTAACAGCAGTAATTCAACCTGGAGGTTCAATGCACGATGCCGAGATAATTGCATTTGCTAATGATGCTAATTTGACAATGGCCTTCACTGGAATTAGGCATTTTCGCCATTAAAATTGTTTTAAGTCCGCATTTTTAGATTAGGAAATGCATTATTGTATTCATAATAAATTATTCGTTGAAATCTATAATAAAAAATCATTGATATTAATTATGACTAAAAATCGTAATAAGTAAATAAGAAAGCCAAATGAAATGCCCTACATTTAGTAATGCCTTTATAATTACTTTATATATTATGTAAGTTATATTATCTACTTCTTTGATAAAAGCATTGTAGCTGCTCTAACAACTAAATCAACGCTAATGCTATTCATTAAACTATCTTGACTGCTATAATCATAATTATGCGCATTAGTTAGATCTTCGTAACTTTCAGAAGTACGCACTATAGCAGTATTAGCTCCAAATGGATGATACCGCCATTCTGGACTTGGACCAAATAAACCTAATGTTGGAATTCCTGTAGCTGCTGCCAAATGCATTAATCCAGAATCATTTCCAATATAAAGAACACAACGCCGCAACATAGCCGCAACATCGAGTAAATGCGCGCCGCTTATTATAATACAATCGATATGTTGCTCTATCGGTATTGTTTTTAGAGCTGATAACATCATTGATCTTTCTTTTTCAGCTACTAACACAACAACGCGAGATCCTAATAATGATCTATCAATTTCTGTTAATTTATGAATAACTTCAAAAAAACGTTCTGTAGGCCATTGTTTAGCTCTCCAATTTGCAGTTGGGCCAATAGCAATAATAGGTAAATCATCACTGAAATATTCTTCTGTCCAAATTTGTCGTACAGGATTAATCCATAGACATGGAAATGGTATTTTTTTTAATTTAAATCGCCGCATCAATTCTTCAATAATATGTTCACGACGTCTTTTTGATTGAATAAATATTAGTCGTTGCTCAGCTTTTAATGTCCAGCTAAACAATGAACCTCTTAGATCAACAACCACACGCCAATGTCTAGATCTGGTTTTACACCATAAATTCCACCAACGATCTATACGCCTATGCTCTACTAACGAATAAATTTGTTCTAAATTTGGAAGATCCGAAAAAAGTGTTACTACTGCTGATCCGGTAGCAATCGTCACTAAGTCATCAGGATAATTTTCTATCAATTGCGCTAATACACCTGAATACAATACAGTGTCACCGATATAACTTGAAGTAATAAACAATAACCCTGACGGAGTGCTCAAAGTTTTAATCTCTATATATGAATATAAGATTTTTTATTTTTATAACGCAATTAATATAAACAATCAAAAAACCAAATGAATCAAATTATTAAACCTAAGGATAAAATCAAAATAATATTTGTTTAAACAGTACTTATCCATGCAATCTGTTATTCTTGTCTTATAGTACTTAGTTATTTCATAAAAAAATAATCGATACTTTAATCAACTAATTGGTTGTATTAACTATAACAAACCAAAAAACGATCTCTTAGTTTTATATACTAAAAGTACACAATTCTGTAAAAATAGAAATAATAGATAAATGTCTAACGAACCAATAATGGACAAATTTAAAAAAATCCATTTAGTATTGAATTCTTTCAGGACATATTAGTATTAAATAAAATTAAAGTGATAGCATGATTATCAGCAATCTAATTAATAAAAATTATTAATTTTCTATTTCTATATCATAAATTTGATTTTTAATGTGCATCAGCCCAATTATCAGCAACACCAATCTCTACAAGAAGCGGAACATCAAGCGTAACCACATTTTCCATTACAGATTTAATCACAGTCTTAGTTTCTTCGATCTCATTTTCCGGGACTTCGAATACTAATTCATCATGTACTTGTAATAACATGTTAGCTGTTAATCCCTTAACAGCAAAAATAGATGGCAACCTAACCATTGCACGCTTAATAATATCAGCTGCACTACCCTGAATTGGTGCATTAATCGCCACTCGTTCTGAAAAAGAGCGTATTTTTGAATTACGATCGATAATATTAGGAACAAAACATTTACGACCGAACAGAGTATAAACAAATCCTTTTGTTTGTGCCTGTTTTTTAGTAAAATTCATATAATTTAATATTTCAGGATACTGCTCAAAATATGCATCAATATAATGTTTTGCATCGATATTTGAAATGCCTAATTGTCTAGCAAGACCAAATGCACTAATTCCATATATAATACCAAAATTGATCGCTTTAGCTTTACGTCTAATTGATGAATTTAACTTTTCAATTGGTAAATTAAAAACCTGACTTGCGGTAATTTTATGAATATCAACACCATCATGAAAAGCTTGTTTAAATCCATTAATTCCTGCAACATGAGCAATTAAACGTAATTCAATTTGTGAATAATCAGCTGATAATAATTTAAAACCAACCTCAGCAATAAAAGCACGACGGATACGACGACCTTCCTCGGTACGAACTGGAATGTTCTGCAAATTAGGATCTAATGATGATAATCGTCCAGTACTAGTAACAGCCATTGCATAATTAGTATGAACTCGTCCGGTTATAGAATTAATCTGGTCAATTAAAGCATCGGCATATGTATTTTTTAACTTAGACAATTGACGCCAATTTAAAATTTTTCTTGGCAATGGATGTAAAGGTGCTAATTTCTCAAGAATATCTATTCCTGTTTCATAGGCGCCTGTTTTTGTTCTTTTTTTTCCACTAGGCAATCCTAATCGATTAAACATGATATCGCCTAATTGTTTAGGTGATCCAATGTTAAAATCAACACCTGCGAGTAAACAAATATCATGTTCTAAATCAGTCATCCTACAATCAAATTCCGTTGATATGCGTTGCAATTCATTTTTGTCTACCTTTATACCTATCCGCTCCATAGTTGTAATAATTGGTACTAATGGTCGTTCTATTAACTCATAGACTGACATCATATGTTCGGTAATCAATCTAGATTTCAATTCACTATGTATTTTTAGTATGAAACTAGAAATTTTAGAAACATAATTCATATCTTGATTGAATGATTTTTCTCTCAATAGAGAGTTGTGTTTACTACAAACTTTAAAATGAGTTTCAATTTTATATCCAAGATAAAGATCAGACAATTCGTTCATGCTATGACCATGTTTGCCACTTTCTAGTACGTATGATAATAACATGATATCGTCAAACGGTGTGATTAAGAAATCGTAATTGGACAACACCTGTAAATCAAATTTAATATCATATCCAATCTTAAGAATCGTTTGATCTTTGAATAAAATTCTAAGTCGACTAATAATCTCAACATTGGTTAAAAATTTATGACTATCGTCTAAATCCATATTAAGAGATCTCTTACATACACCAACATCTTGTGAAATTGGAATATAGAAAGACTTATCTGAAGTTAGTGCTAGTGATATACCATTGCATTGTCGAGGATTTGATGAATCAATCTTGATAGTAAAAGCAACAATTCCTATTTTGTTAATTTCAGAAATTAATAAATCTAATTGATAACAATCAAATACTAACTCACAATTAACATCGAAAAAATCAGCATCATGATTAGATTTTGATACAACATTTGATGTTTTATATGAATCTTCAATTTTGATTACAGATTTATTTATCAATCGATCACGAATACTACTAAATCCATGTTTATCTAAGAAAGATAGCAATACTTCTTTATCAGGATTTTTTACAGTGAAATTTTCTAAATCCTCAGTTATAGGAACATCGGTACGAAGACATACTAGTTTTTTAAAGATACGAATCGTCTCGATATTAGCAAGCAAGTTCTCGCGACGTTTCAATTGCTTAATCTCTCCAGCTCTGTCCAAAAGATTTTCCAAATTACCAAATTCGTTGATAAGTTGAGCGGCAATCTTAATACCAATTCCAGGAACACCTGGAATATTATCACTCAAATCTCCAGCTAAAGATTGAACATCACCAACTTTGTTTGGTGGCACACCAAATTTTTTTAACACATCATCCGACTCTATAACGCAATCTCGTATAGGATCAAACATAACGATCTGATCATTTATTAATTGCATTAAATCCTTATCCGAAGAAACTATAGTTACTTTAGCGCCTATAATCGTCGCTTTTTTTGCATAGGTAGCAATAAGATCATCTGCTTCAAATCCAGATAGCTCTACATAAGAAATGTTAAAAGCACGCACGGCATCACGAATCAATGCAAATTGAGGAATTAGATCCGCAGGAAGATCTGAGCGATTTACTTTATATTTTTGATAAATCTCGTTTCGAAAAGTGATTCTACCTGCATCGAAAATCACCACCATATAATCAGCATCAAATTTGGTCAACAATTTCATCAACATTGTGACGAAACCAAATACAGCATTAACAGGCACACCAGCAGAATTATTAAGCAATGGTATGGCGTAAAAAGCACGAAATATAAAGCTGGAACCATCAATCAAATAAACGTGTTTCATGTCCATTTTGATGAATTATAACAATATCTTTTTTATAAACAAACTCATAGTAACAACGATAATTACTCTTATTACTTACAGATTATCATAGTAATAAATTAATGTTCGTTTCTTCTAGATCATATAGAACATCAATCCTTCTAAAGAACCATGCATTATAGTCTAGTATTATCAAATAATTGCAATTTGCTTTATTTATTTAAAGCAATTTTTGATTCTTTAAATAAATTAAGTAAACAATACATTCACTGCACGTGATGCTAAAATTTTCAATAATTATCGCTCTAATAAAAATAAGAATTAAATTATCGTATGATACACACATGCATGAATCAATCGATAGTTTTTTTTGGTACACTCAATTTTAATACTTTCTTATATATTTTTAGTATCAATTATTTTTTCTAGTTGCACGCTTGCGATCGTTAGGATCCAATAAACGCTTTCTCAGTCGAACATTTTTCGGTGTTACTTCCACCAATTCGTCATCATTAATATATGTGATGGCCTGTTCGAGACTCATACGATGTGGTGGTGTTAATCGTACGGCTTCGTCTTTACTAGTGGTTCTAATATTGGTAAGTTGCTTAGCTTTTAGACAATTTACTTCAAGATCGTTACCTCTAGAATGTTCACCAATAATCATACCTTTATAAACTTTAGTACCGGCATTCAAAAACAGTGGTCCACGATCTTCTAAATACCAAAGACTATAAGGAACAGCATCGCCCTGACCATTAGAAATCATAACGCCATTACGTCGTCCTTCGATAGATCCTTTATATAAGGCATAACTGTGAAATATACGATTCATCATACCTGTACCACGAGTATCTGTAAGAAATTCACTATGATAACCAATCAGTCCTCGTGATGGCGCTAAAAAAATAATGCGTACCTTACCACCACCTGAAGGTTTCATTTCGATCATTTCCGATTTACGATTACTCATTTTTTCAACAACAATTCCAAAATACTCTTTATCAACATCAATGATTACTTCTTCGATCGGCTCTAATTGTTTACCTGTAATTTCATCAGTCTTGAACAGCACACGTGGTCGAGAAATTGATAATTCAAATCCTTCGCGACGCATTTGTTCTATCAAAATACCCAATTGCAATTCACCACGACCTGCAACTTCAAAAAAATCACTATTTTCAGTTTCCTTAATGTGAATCGATACATTACTTTCTGCTTCACGCATCAAACGAGCGCCGATAGCTCGACTTGTTACTTTGTTTCCATCTTGACCTGCAAGTGGACTATCATTAACAGAAAAAGTCATAGCCAAAATCGGAGGATCTATTGACTGAGAATAAAGTGCTTTAGTTACTTCAGGTGAGCAAATAGTATCAGATACTGTTGTCTTCGTCATACCTGAGACAGCTACTATGTCACCTGCCTCAGCGATATTCAGAGAAGTTCGCTCGATGCCACGGTAAGCTAAAATCTTAGAAATACGAAACTGCTCAATCTGTATATTGTGACTCGAAAGCGATATCACTATTTGATTAAGTTTAACAGTTCCTGAATGAATCCTTCCAGTTAGAACTCGACCAAGATAAGGATCGGCTTCAAGTGTAGTAGCTAACATAGAAAATGGTGCCATAAGATCATGTTTAGGTTCAGGTACATAATTAATAATAAGTTCAAATAGTGCTGATAAATCTTTGCGAGAACCATTCAAACTATCATCGGCCCAACCATCACGACCTACAGCAAATAATGTTGGAAAATCCAGCTGGTTGTCATTAGCATCAAGAGTAACAAATAAATCAAAAATCTCGTCATATACTTGATGTGGTCGCGCATCACCACGATCAACTTTATTAATTACAACAATCGGTCTCAAACCAAGAGATAATGCTTTGCTAGTAACAAATTTTGTTTGTGGCATAGGACCTTCGGCAGCGTCTACCAATACAACAACACCATCAACCATCGATAAAATGCGTTCTACTTCACCTCCAAAATCGGCATGACCTGGTGTATCAACAATGTTAATGCGAATTTTCTCCCATTGCACTGATGTACATTTAGCGAGTATAGTGATACCACGTTCTTTTTCTAGATCATTTGAATCCATCACTCGCTCAACAACTTGTTGATTAGCGCGAAATGTTCCAGATTGACGTAACATGGCATCAACTAATGTTGTCTTACCATGATCTACATGGGCGATAATAGCTATATTACGAAATTCCATAATTTAAACCGTATAAGAAAATTTTATATGCAATCAGTAAAATTGCCAATAATTAACGAATAACTTTAAATAATAAATATGTATCTTTTGTGAAAGATACAACAAACCAGCAACGTAAATTTTCTGGTTCAAAACTTAGTAAAATTGTTAGTTTCAATCATAACACGATCACATTAACATACGTTAATATCATGAATATATTCTATAATATTAATATATTCAGTTGACCATTCGAAATAAATGATAGCAAACAAAATCCACAACTCAATGTGCAATTGTTTCTAATATAAGATTCTTTTTAGAGCAACAATTAGTTTTACAATTAAATTACAAATTTAAAACAAAATACAAATACAGACTCAAAAAAGTTAAGTGGTGCGTACCTGTCGAAATAATTCATCAGTAACTGATGAATTGGTCAAAAACAACATAAATAACAATGCAAAAACGATAGTTTAAAAATTAATCGATGTTTAACAGTTATTAACTGACATTCAACAGTTAAAATTAATATTAAGAAAATCAATACATAGATTAAATAAGTATATAAAATTCTTACAGAAAAATAAATATGATCTATTTCTTTAATTACATAAGAGAGTGAATCTGTAGTAATTATACAATTTTGTTTGAAAACATACAAAGATTAACAACTGGACAAATAGGACAATTTGGTTTTTTAGCTTTGCAAATATATCGTCCTAGTAAAATTAACCAATTGTGTGCATTACTTTTCCA
>JAITNJ010000048.1 GCA_031290545.1 Rhodospirillaceae bacterium
TGTTAATATTACCATCGAAAATCAATACTTGACCATTTTCTACTATCCATAGTTTATCAGCTACCAATTCAATTAAATTTAGATCATGACTTATTATTAAGATTGATCCAGCATAGGCACTAAGTGCCGTTACTAAAGCTTTTTACTTTCAATATCTAGATGATTAGTTGGTTCATCTAAAATTATCATATTAGGTATATTGTTACTCATTAAAGCAAATAATAGTCGCGATTTTCACCACCTGATAAATTATCTACACTGACATTGGCACGATTCTGACTAATTCCAAATCGCCCTAATTGAGGTCTCACTTTGATTCAGAATCTTGCTGAATTATTGATTGCATATGATCAAAAGCAGTATATTCGATATTTAGTTCTTCGATCTGATGTTGTGCAAAATAACCAATACGCAATTTTGATGAACGATATAATTTGCCATTAATTAGAATCAGACGGCCAGATATAATCTTGGCTAAAGTTGATTTTCCATTGCTATTACTTCCAAGTAGTGCGATACGATCACTTGTATCGATAATAAATTAAGATCTTGAAATATTATTTATCTTTATATCCTGCAGTGCCATTTTCTATGGAAATTATTGGCGATGATATTAGTTCTGGATTGATAAATTCAAATTTTATTTGTTGATTTTTTATTATAGAGGTTGGAGACTCTAATCGCTTTAACATTTTAATTTTACTTTGTGCTTGCGATGCTTTACTTGCTTTATAGAGAAAACGATCGATAAAATTCTGTATTTTACGACGTTGTTTCAAATTCTTACTTGTAATTTTAGAGTTCAATTCTATTTTTCTCTATTAATCTGCTCGAAACAATCATAATTCCCTCCATAAGAAAGCAATTTATTTTGTTCTATATTAATGATTCGATCAATTACTGTGTTTAATAAATCACGATCGTGACTGATAACAATAAGTGTTCCTGGTATGAGTTAAATACCTTTTGAGCCATAGACTGGCCTAGAGATTGAGATGATTAGTTGGTTCATCTAGTAATAATATATCTGGGCATGTAAATAAAACGCTAGCTAATGCAGTACGCATATGCCACCCATCTGAAAAACTATTCACAGGAAATTTATGATCTTTAGTTGAAAATCCTAGGCCTGATAGAATTATTGATATTCTGGAAGATGCTGTATAACCTTAATAATTTCTAGATGTTCGTATAATTCAGCTAATTGCTCAGCGTCTGTACTTATAGAAGCATCATTTAGTAATCTTATTAGTTCTTTATTGCGGGAAATACATATTTTATTAACGATTCATTGGTATCTGGCGCTTCTTGATCGGCATAATCGAGGCATGCACAACAATGTACTGTAATCGTACCAGCATCAGAATATAATTCTTTTCGAATAAGTTTGAATAAAGTTGATTTACATGATCCATTACATCCGACTAAACTAACATGCTGATTTTTAGAAATATGGCAGCCTGCATTGTTAAAAAGAATTTTGTCTCCAATGCGATATGTTAGATGATTTATATTAATCATTAATAAAAACCACCAAGATAAAAATATATTTTGATTTTATAATTAAAAAAATTATATTTCAGATATTGAATTTATAATTAAATAGTAATCAGGAACAAAATAAATGTCTATTGAACGAACTTTATCGATTATAAAACCAGATGCTACTCGTCGTAATTTAATTGGGAAAATAATCGCTCGTTTTGAAGATGCTGGATTAAGAATTGTTGGTCAAAAACAACTGCAATTAACCAGAAAGCAAGCTGAAAAGTTCTATTTTGTACATGCTGAAAAATCTTTTTTTAATAATCTTTGCGAATTCATTATTTCAGGCTCGATAGTAGTTCAAGTTCTTGAAGGTGAAAACGCGATTTCATTAAATCGTAAAATAATTGGCGCAACTGATCCATCTAACGCTATTCCAGGAACAATAAGAGCTGATTTTGCTGAATCAGTAGAGGCTAATTCAGTTCATGGATCCGATTCTCCTGAAAACGCAACAAATGAAATCGCTTTCTTCTTTGCGCAGATCGAAATCATAAACTGATACTGATAATTTTAATTATTTAACTAGTATGTAAATGTAGAATTTAGCAAAAACGAACAGCTATTATTTCATAAAATTTCGATCCACTCGGTGTGCTAACTTCTACAGAATCACCAACGTGTTTGCCAATTAAAGCACGGGCCAGTGGTGAATCAATTGAAAGCAAACCTTCATTGATATTAGATTCAGGCATACCGACGATTTTATAAACTGATTTTTCATCGTTGTTTTCATCTGCCAAAGTGACAATTGCTCCGAACAGAACTGTATTTCCTGATAAATTAGATGTGTCGATAATTTGAGCTCGTCCTATAATATCTTCTAATTCGGAAATACGTTCTTCGATGAAACTTTGACGTTCGCGAGCGGCATGATATTCTGCATTTTCTGATAGATCACCATGTTCTCTAGCTTCAGCTATATCTTTAATTACTGTTCTACGGTCTGTGCCCTTTAGTTTTTTGAGTTCATCTTTTAAGGATTCAAGTCCATTTGGTGTTATCGGGATCTTTTTTATCATCTGGTATATTTTCCTTTATGAGCTATTTTAACATCTTAGTAATAATTAGACATACTTACATATTAAATATTAACATGATTTATAAAATACGATTGTAACGAAGCAACATCAAGTGTTCCTATGCGTAGAGCCTCGATAGCACCAACTGCGGCATTGGCACCGGCGATTGTTGTGTAATGTGGTATGTTATGAATTAACGCTGTTCGGCGAATTGAAAGACTATCAAATATAGCTTGCGATCCTTCTGTTGTATTTATTACTAATTGTACTTGATTTGATAGCATTGCATCAACACAATGCGGTCGACCTTCAAGAACTTTGTTGATTTTTTTAACATTTATGTTTTTATTAAGAAGTAGTGTTGCAGTTCCATTAGTGGCAATAATTTTAAAACCCATAAGAATTAATCTGTTAGCAATTTCAATTAATAACGGTTTGTCAGGATCTCTTACTGAAAGAAAAACTGTTCCTGATATTGGTAAGTTAATTCCACAACCAAGTTGCGATTTAGCAAAAGCACGTGGAAAATCACTATCTATGCCCATTACTTCTCCAGTAGATTTCATTTCTGGACCTAACAATATATCTACTCCTGGAAATCTTTTGAAGGGGAATACAGCTTCTTTTACTGCAACATGCTTAATTGAACGATCTCTTAGTTTAAATGAAGCTAAACTTTCTCCAGACATGATCCGTGATGCGATTTTAGCGATCTCAATACCAGTTGCTTTAGAGACAAATGGAATTGTACGGCTGGCTCGTGGATTTACCTCTAGAATATAAATATCACCATTCTTGATAGCGAATTGAACGTTCATAAGACCAATAACATTAAGAGAGCGAGCTAGTAATTTAGTTTGACGTTTGATTTCAGAAATAATGTTTAATGACAATGAATATGGTGGCAATGAGCAAGCTGAATCTCCGGAATGAATACCAGCTTCTTCGATATGTTCCATAATTCCAGCAACGTAAGCATCATTAGTATCAGCTAAGCAATCTACATCTACTTCAATCGCATCTGACAAGTAACGATCAATAAGTAATGGATTATTTTCATTTACAGCCATAGCATCTTTTATGTAATGTGTTAATCCATCAGAATCATATACGATACGCATGGCGCGACCTCCAAGAACATAAGAAGGTCGAATTACTACAGGATAACCGATCGTGTTAGCAACTGTTTTAGCGTCGTCTAGCGTTTGTGCTATGCCGTTATCAGTTTGTTTCAAGCCTATTTTTTGTAATAGATAATGAAACCGTTGACGATCTTCTGCCAGATCTATGGCATTTGGTGATGTTCCTAGAATTGGGATTTTGGCTTTTTCCAGAGCTGTTGCTAGCTTAAGTGGTGTTTGTCCACCGAATTGCACAATAACGCCAAGTACATGACCTTTTGATTGTTCTTTGTGAACTAACTCTATAACTGTTTCGGAGGTTAGTCGTTCGAAATATAAACGATCTGAAGTATCATAATCTGTTGAAACAGTTTCTGGATTGCAATTTACCATGATAGTTTCAAATCCGACTTCTGAAAGCGCATAAGCCGCATGAACACAACAATAGTCAAATTCAATACCTTGACCGATTCGATTAGGACCTCCGCCTAGAATTATTATCTTGTTTCGATCAGTTGGATCTGATTCGCAATTAGCAGGTTTAATACCATCACCTTCGTAACAAGAATACATATAAGGCGTATTGGATGGAAATTCAGAAGCGCAAGCGTCAATTCGTTTGAAGACTGGCTTAACATTTAATGTTTCACGATAGCGAGTTACTTCATCTGTTGTTTTGGATGATAATTCAGCTAGGCGTTCATCAGAAAAACCCATTTTTTTTAAACGTAATAATCCAGTCATGTCAATTGGTAAACCAGTTGTTCGTATACACTTTTCAGTTTCAACGATTTCTTTAATTTGTTTGATAAACCATGGATCATAACTACAACAAGAATGAATTTCATCGATCGAAAAATCATAGCGTAGTGCTTGTGCGATAATTAAAAGACGATCAGCTCTAGGCTGAGAAAGTATTGCTTTAATCGCATCTCTATTATTACCGTTATCAGCATTAGGGATTTCGTAATCATTGAGTCCGGTCAATCCTGTCTCAGTAGAACACAAGCACTTTTGTATGCTTTCTTGAAACGTTCTGCCAATACCCATAGTTTCACCTACTGATTTCATTGATGTTGTTAGTATTGGATTGGAACCTGGGAATTTTTCAAAAGTAAAGCGTGGAATTTTTGTTACAATATAATCTATAGTTGGTTCGAAAGATGCTGGGATTATATCTGTAATATCGTTGAGTAGTTCATCTAGTGTATAACCTATAGCTAATTTGGTGGCAATTTTAGCGATTGGGAATCCTGTTGCTTTTGAAGCTAAAGCTGATGATCGCGACACACGTGGATTCATTTCGATGACTAACATTCTACCATCTTTTGGGTTGATCGCGAATTGCACATTTGAACCACCAGTATCAATTCCGATCTCACGTAATATTGCAATCGAAGCATTACGCATGATCTGATATTCTTTGTCGGTTAGTGTAAGTGCAGGGGCGACTGTTATTGAGTCTCCGGTGTGTACACCCATTGGATCGATATTTTCTATAGAACAGACGATAATACAATTATCATTCTTATCGCGAATAACTTCCATTTCATATTCTTTCCAACCTAGAACAGATTCTTCAACTAGGATTTCATGAATTGGACTGGTAGCCAAGCCGTTGATAACAATTTGTTCGAATTCTTCTAGATTATAAGCAATACCACCACCACTACCGGCCAAAGTAAAGCTAGGACGAATGATTGACGGTAACCCAATAGAATTCATGATTCTTCTTGCATCTTCTAAATTACAGACTACGTATGAACGTGGTGTTTCAAGTCCTATTTTATTTATAGTATCGCGAAATTTAAAACGATTTTCAGCTAGAGCAATGATATCGTGATTTGCCGAAAGCATTTCTACGCCATGTTTGTTAAGAATACCTGTTTCAGCCAAAATCATAGACATGTTTAGCGCAGTTTGACCACCAACAGTTGGTAACAGTGCATCAGGATGTTCTTTTTCTATGATTTTAGTTATCATTTCAACAGTGATTGGCTCTATATATGTTGCGTCAGCTAGGTTGAGATCAGTCATGATAGTAGCTGGATTTGAATTAATTAAAATGATCCTATAGCCTTCTTCTTTTAACGCCTTACATGCTTGCACACCAGAATAATCAAATTCACAAGCCTGACCTATAATGATCGGTCCGGCACCTATTATAAGAATGGATTTGAGATCTGTCCGTTTTGGCATTTTTAGTTCCGAAATGAAGTTGTGATCAATATTAGGATGAATTTTTATGATTAGAACTTTAATCATACTATCTGTGTAATAAGGTCAAAACATAAAATATAATTGAAAAATTATTTATGTCTCCATTGTTTTTATGTTTCCATTGTTGAAATAAAGCGTTTGAATAGATAATAGCTATCTTGCGGTCCTGGGCTTGCTTCTGGATGATATTGTACTGAAAAAACACGATGATCTCTGATCATCAAACCTTCGATCGATCCATCGAATAGTGAACGATGTGATATTATAATTTCTTTGGGTAAACTTGTTTCAGTAACTACGAATCCATGATTTTGACTGGTAATTTCAACTTTTCCAGTAATCAGATCCTTAACAGGATGATTAGCTCCACGATGACCATTCTCCATCTTATGTGTTTTACAACCAAGTGCCAAGGCTAATATTTGGTGACCTAAACAAATTCCGAATAGTGGCAATCCGATTTTTAATATTTTTTTGACAGTAGGAACTGCGTAAATTCCAGTTACTTCTGGATTTCCAGGACCATTTGATAAAAATATTCCGTCAGGTCTATGAACAAGAATTTCTTCTATTGTTGATCGTGCTGGTACGACAGTTATTTTACAACCAACATCAGATAGACATCGTAAGATGTTGTGTTTAACACCATAATCAATAGCAACTATATTAAATCTCGATTGTTCTTGTTGACAATAACCAGTTTCAAGATTCCATCTACTTTCAGTCCAATTGTAAGAATGATTGCATGTAACATCTTTAACTAAATCTAAACCTATTTCTTCATTCCATTCTGTAAGTTGATGAAATAATGCATCAGTATCGAATTTACCATTAGGAGAATGAGCGATAATTCCATATAATGAATTGACTTTTCGAATATGACGTGTCAAAGCTCGTGTATCTATTCCAGAAATACCAATAATACCAGTGTTTTCCATCCAAATTTCTAATGAGCAATTAGATCGCCAATTTGATGGTGTTGTGACGTTAGCACAAAAAACAACACCACGTGTTGCTGACCTTGAACTTTCAATATCTTCTAAATTAGTACCAACATTACCAATATGTGGAAAAGTAAAAGTAACAATTTGACCAGCGTAGCTAGGATCTGTCATTATTTCTTGATATCCTGTCATCGCAGTGTTAAATACAACTTCACCAACAGCTATATCAATTGCACCTAAACCACTACCCCAAAAAGAAGTTCCGTCGCTTAGTATAAGAACAGCTGTAGTATTTGGTGGTTGTCTGTTGAAATTTAGAAAATCTGACATTTTTTGCATGAAAAATCTCTTGGTGTATCGAGAATGTTATTAAAATGATTAGAACTGATGATATGATTGATATACGACTATGAACCATAAATTCATTCTCAAAACGATCTTCAAAGAATGCATGTAATAAAAATTACCAATATATTTATCTATAATATAGATTCATCTTATCATAGAGTTTTAAAATTCTGATTTATTTTATTGATTTGATGTCTGTATTACAACTTCTAACCATATTTGGTAAAGTAATGTGGTATAAAATAAATAATTTACATATTAGAATACATATTAGAAATATTTAAGATTTTTATAAAAAATCAATCCCATTTTAAATGATAAGAATCTTTTATGCTAAATGATTTTTATATAACAGTGTTGTTATTTTAATAAAGCATTTTAATAAAGCGAAAGTAGAATATGGCACTTTTTACACAATCGATTTTGGACGAAATAAGTTCACGTGTTTCGTTAGTCAAGATAGTTAATAGTAGAGTTCGATTGATTAAAAGGGGTAGGAATTATTTGGGCTTATGTCCATTTCATAATGAGAAAACTCCGAGTTTTACTATTAATGAGGATAGAGGTTTTTATTATTGTTTTGGATGTGGAGCAAAAGGCAATGTAATAACCTTTGAAATGCATGCCCGTGGTTTAAATTTTCCAGAGGCTGTTAAAAGTTTAGCTATTGAGGCTGGAATTAAAATTCCTGTTCAAAATTCAAAAGATCGTGAACAAGTAAAAGAAACTAAATCTCTTTACGATGTTATGGAAAAAGCTTGTGATTTTTTTGAAAAGGAATTGTATAGTTTATCTGGTAGGTATGCGCTAGAATATTTAAAACAGCGTGGTATTGACGATAAAACGATCTCGCGATTTCGAATTGGGTTTTCTCCAAACAAAGGCAGTGCTTTGAAACAAGCTTTGATACGGTTCGGTGTATCAGAAACTTTGGCTATAAAAACTGGTTTATTGATTGCACCAAAAGTTTCGGCGCAGGGAAATCGTGAATCTTCTGATTTTTTTCGTGGTAGAGTGATGTTTCCAATTACAGATCGACGTGGTCGAGTTATAGCGTTTGGCGGACGTATTATTAAAAATGGAAAACCAAAATATTTGAATTCTCCAGATACAACTCTATATCATAAAGGAACAGTGCTTTATGGTATGATACAGGCTAGAGAATCTATTGTTAAGGCTGGTACAGTTATTGTTTGTGAGGGTTATACGGATGTTATTACGTTGAATCTTTCTGGGTTTGATTATGCTGTTGCATCTATGGGTACTGCAGTGACTGAACAGCAGATTGAACTGCTTTGGCAAATGGCACATGAGCCAATTATTTGTTTAGACGGTGATGTCTCTGGTCAACAGGCTGCTGCTAAAATAATAAACCGTGTTTTACCGTTGTTGAAGCCTAGCTTCAGTTTGCGATTTGCTACGTTACCTGTGTTAGAAGATCCTGATAGTCTGATCCGCTCACAAGGATCTATAGCAATGCAACGTGTTTTGAGCAGTTCTGTTTCTTTATCAAAATTACTTCGATACCAAGAATTGTTTAGTCGATCGACGAATGGTACACCAGAACAACTTGCTGCAATAAAGGATGATTTAATAAAGAAAGTTAACGGTATTACTGATCGTTTGGTACGAGAAAAATATCGTAAAGATATTTTTAGTCGTACTATTTCGGGAGAAGTATTGCCAATTTTACGACCACAAGCTTGGCGCAGTCAAGAGAGACAACTTTTACTACTTGTAATTAATTATCAAGAATTGTTTGAAATTGAGGATATTGCGGAAAGATTAGGAAATCTAAAATTTGATGATTCTGATCTTGACAAGCTTCGATTGGAAGTCTTAAATCACTGTGGTAATTGTGACAATATTAATCCTGAAGACGTGTATCGTTATTTACGATCTTGTGGTTTCTCGCAAATATTGGACTGTATTATTAAAGCAGAGATTCAGGATTTGAGTATTCAGTTAGGCCCCAGTCCATCTATCGATCATGTACGTGAAATATGGGAAGATATTTTTAATCAATATCATCTTAAAAGAGTTTTAGAAGTTGAATTGCAACAGGTTGTACAGCAAGTTGCAGATGATCTAAGGGTCAAAAATCTCGATCGTTCTACCAAAACTCTAGAATATATTAATGCTCAATTGTCAGCTATGACTAGAAATTGTAACGATGTATGATTTGTTTTGGAATTAATTTAAATTTATATTATTTAGTAATACTTTAGCTAATCTTACAAAAAAATAATAATAACAGATTTAAAAGCAGGATTTATGGCTAATAAAATGACTAATAGTAAAACTTTTTCTAAATTGCAGAAAGATCATCCTGATAATTCACTTTTTGAAGCCATGAATATAACAAAGATTATAGCTAGTGGTAAAGAGCGTGGATATGTTACATATGACGAATTGAATTCTGCGTTGCAATCTAATGACGAGATATCTTCTGAGATAATCGAAAACATAGTTACTATGCTTTCTGATATGGGGATCAATCTTATTGAAAACGAAGAGAATTATGAAGCTCATGTCAGTGATGAAAAGTCTATTGATAAAGAGAAGGAAAAAATAGTTGATACTGATACTACTAACAGTAGTAGAGAAGATAGTTTAGGACATACAGACGATCCAGTTAGAATGTATATGCGCGACATTAGTTCTGTCGAACTGCTCTCACGAGAGGGTGAAGTTGCTATTGCCAAGAGAATTGAAGCCGGGCGTAAAATGATGATTTGTGGTATTTACAAAAATCCAATAACTATTCGCACAATGATTGAATGGAATATTGCATTGATCGAAAAAAAAATGTTGTTGCGTGATATCATTGATTTGGAAGCTACATATAATGAAGAAATCTCAAAAGAAGAATCAAAATTATTAGGAAAAGAATCAGTCAATGTTACAAATAATGTAGAATTTGTGGCTGTTGAGAGTGATGATAAAAATTATGAAAGCGAAAATGTACAAATAAAAGATGATATTGAAGAAAATAATATTGCCTCCATATCTACCATGGAACTTGTTTTGCAACCGGTAATATTAAAAACTTTTGAAAATATCGTTAAAATTGATTTTAAAATGAAAAAGTTTCATGAACAACGGCTTACAACCATATGCAATGGTGAAAGCATCCCTGAAGTTAATGAAAAAAAATACCTTACACTGAAGAATAAAATGACTCGTGTAATGGAAAGCGTTCATCTTAATAATGCTTGTATTGAACAATTAATTGATAATATGAATAAACTAAATCGCAGACTTATTGATTTAGAAGGTAAGTTATTGCGATTAGCCGAGTCTTGCAAAATTAAAAGACAAGATTTTTTAGATTGTTATTTTGGCAATGAATTATGCCCAAATTGGCTTGAATATATTAGTAAGAATTCTGATAATTGTTGGAAAAATTTCGCGATCAAATATGCTAACGAAATAAAAGTTATTCGTAATAACATCAATCAGATTTCACAAGAAGTTCGATTACCAATTTCCGAATGGCGACAAATTGTTTCAATGGTTCAAAGAGGAGAGCGAGAGTCAACTAGAGCTAAAAAAGAAATGATTGAGGCTAACCTTCGTCTTGTTATTTCTATTGCTAAAAAATACATTAATCGTGGTTTACATTTTTTGGATTTGATTCAAGAGGGCAATATTGGTTTAATGAAGGCTGTTGATAAATTTGAATATCACCGTGGATATAAATTTTCAACATATGCTACTTGGTGGATTCGTCAAGCAATCACGCGCTCGATCGCCGATCAAGCCAGAACTATTCGTATACCAGTACATATGATTGAAACAATCAATAAATTGATAAGAACTAGTCGTCAAATGATTCATGAAATTGGACGCGAGCCAACAGCAGAAGAATTATCTGAAAAACTCTCTATGCCAATTGAAAAAGTAAGAAAAGTATTAAAAATAGCCAGAGAGCCTATTTCTCTTGAAACTCCAGTTGGTGACGAAGAAGAAAGTCATTTGGGCGATTTTATTGAAGATAAAAATGCAGTTTTACCTATAGATGTGGCAATTCAAAATAGTCTTCGTGACACTACAACTCGTATCCTATCTAGCCTGACGCCACGAGAAGAACGTGTATTACGTATGCGGTTCGGTATTGGTATGAATACAGATCATACACTAGAAGAAGTCGGTCAACAATTTTCGGTAACGCGAGAACGCATTAGGCAAATTGAAGCTAAAGCGCTCAAAAAACTCAAACATCCTAGCAGATCTCGTAAACTACGAAGTTTTCTCGATTCTTAAAAATAGAAATTTAATTATTTTAATAATAAACATCATACTAACTTGCATATATAATCTGAAATATTTAATTGTAATTAAATAATCTGAATAGAATTATTCAACTTAAAAATAAAAACTTTTGAATTTTTTTAAAAACAATAATTTTCAATTTAAATATAAATAAAACATTAAAGTTTTGATGCTGGTTTAATATTAATTTTTTCTGATATATAATTTATGAATGCCACTGGTAGATTTTAATTCTGGAGTCAGATACAAAATAGAATGACCCAATTCTTGTACTGAAAGTGGTATGTTTCGTATAGGTTCATGACCTCTTAACCTAACTTCTAGTGTATCACCAGATTGCATTTTTTCAATTGCTAATTTTGTTTTAACAAGAGTTATCGGACAAAGATCATTGCTGATATCGAGATAGTAGTTTGCTTTTTTATTCATAAAATTATATTGAAGATCTTCCTAAATATTGTTTTGTAAAACGGCTGTATAGCACGAGTATTAATTCACGAGTATTAATTATAGTAAGAGTCATTTAACAGATGTCTGATCGATCTATTCAAAATGAATTATTAGCACTAACAACACAGATCGTAGTGGCTCATGTTAGTAAAAATTACGTGACATTGAGTGAGTTGCCTCAACTTATTCGAGAGGTATTTCACGCTTTAGCTTCTGTAGATATTACAGATACAGTAGATCCTCCACATCCGGCCGTATCAACAAAAAGATCAATATTTCCTGATTATATTATATGTTTAGAAGATGGTAAGAAGTTAAAAATGCTGAAACGTCATTTAAAGACTTCTTACAATTTATCTCCAGAAGAATATAGAGAGCGATGGGGTCTACCAGCTGATTATCCAATGGTTGCCCCGGATTATTCTAAGAAACGTAGTATGCTAGCTAAAAAGATTGGTTTTGGTACTAGGAATATAAATGATGTGTAGTTAGCTATCAACAAATGAATGTTGATCTAATTTATTTAAATTATCAAATTGTCTTAATAAGAGTTTTACAAATGAGTCTTACATGATTTTTAAATCATTTAAATTTATAAATTTATCATTATTTATTATAATAATGTTAAGTAATGCACTTGATGATTAACAATTAATATTCTGAATTTTAGCGGCGTATGTTTTCGAGAAGTATGTGACTAATCATCAATTGTGATGAGTTACTTAGTTAAAATTATCGAAATTATTAGATCGTGTATTATTTTTAATAAGAAATTGAATGTAATTTGAGTTAAATAAAGATCTAATTTAGATAGCGAAATTTGAAACGTAAGATAGAATAAACCAATTTAAGATGATGTTGTAGTAATCTATTATTGCTTTATTAGATTAATAAACACAGGTAGCATTATTTCCAAGTAATTTATTTGATATTAATAATTATATAAATTGATTTAAGAAAGGACGATCGTTTTGATAATATCATTCAATATGGAATATTATAAATATAAGAAAACATTCAAAATTATAGTAATTGATAATCTGTTTATAGTGAATGTCTAATTAATTTAGAGTGTGTTTTTAATAACTTTTTATTATTGATTAATCTTGAAAAAAAAATTCTTTATTAAAACTTACGGTTGTCAGATGAGTGGATACGATTCCGCGAGAATGGCAGACGTTTTAGAATCTATTGATTACAGTGTGACAAAAAAAATCGAAGAAGCAGATTTAGTCATACTTAATACATGTCATATTCGAGAACATGCTGAAGATAAGATTTTTTCTGAATTGGGGCGTTTGCGTTTGCTAAAACAAAAACGAACAGATAGAATTATTATTGCTGTTTCAGGGTGTGTTGCTCAAGTTAAAGGAAAAGAGATTCTTTCCAAAGCACCCTTTGTTGACATTGTACTTGGTCCTCGAACTTATCATAGACTACCAGAAATGATAACTAAAGTAAATTGTACCGGTAATCGTGTAGTAGCTACAGATTTTAATAATGAATCAAAATTTGATTATTTACCAACACCTTCAGTAAATGGATCATCTGCTTTCTTATCAGTACAAGAAGGATGTGAAAATTTTTGTAGTTTCTGTGTTGTTCCATATACTAGAGGTGCTGAATATTCACGCCCAGCTTCTGCTGTGTTAATAGAGGCTAAAGAATTAGTTGATCGCGGAGTTCATGAAATAACTTTGTTAGGTCAAAATGTTAATGGTTATCATGGTATGGGCATTAACGGCGTTGAGTGGGGGTTAGGGAGTTTAATCAGGGCTATTTCCTATATTCCTAAGTTAGAACGTATTCGCTATATAACTTCTCATCCTAAAGATATGAGTGACGAGTTAATTATGGCGCATCGTGATATTCCGCAATTGATGCCATTTCTTCATTTGCCTGTACAATCTGGTTCGAATCAGATATTAGCTAAGATGAATAGAAGGTATACGGCTGATGATTATCGTCGTTTGATAGAACGCCTTCGTTATGTTCAACCAAACATAGCTTTGTCTTCTGATTTTATTGTTGGTTTTCCTGGTGAAAGCGATCTTGATTTTATCGCTACTTTAGATTTGATCGAAGATATTGGATTTGCAAAAGCTTATTCTTTCAAATACAGCCCTAGATATGGAACAAAAGCTGCTGGTTTTAAGGAACAGATTGAAGAATCCTGCAAAGATGAGCGATTGATT
>JAITNJ010000002.1 GCA_031290545.1 Rhodospirillaceae bacterium
TTCTAGTTTTAGAAATTACATTTTCACCATTTGTTAAAAAACCATATCCATAAAATGAAGATATCAAAAAGCTAATTTGAAAATGATACAAAACCATAGTGATAATTTCTGCATCATTATTTAGATCGATCATCAAACGTAATGGCTCTCCTTGACCACGCCCAAGATGAAGTTTATCACAGCCAATAGTAAAAAATCGACCACTGGTAGCAAAAAATATTAACTTATCTGTAGTTTTTGCATGAACAGCAATTTTTAAATCATCACCATCTTTAAATTTAAATTCGCCATAATTAATCACATTACCTTTAACAGCGCGAATCCAACCTCTTTTTGACAGAATTACTGTAATGTCCTCAGGTTTAATAAAAACTTCAAGTGTCTTGGTATAATAAGTATTGTCAATATCAGTTCGTCGTCGTCCTAACTGATCGTCTTTTCCAAAATGTGTCTTAATATCGACTATTTCTTCAGCTATATAAGACCATCTCTTTTTTTCGTCTGTAAGTAGTAATTTGATGTTAGAACATTCTTTCAAAAGCTTGGAATATTCATCTTTAATCCCTAACTCTTCAAGCTTTCTTAATGATCTAAGTCGCATATCTAGAATAGCTTCTGATTGTAATTCACTGAGATCATAAGTCACCATCAAACTCTGCTTTGGATCATCGTCTTGACGAATAATGCGGATTACATCGTCAATATTAAAATAAACTTTAAGAAAACCACTAAGTATCTCTAATCTTTTTTCTATTTTTTCTAAATTGAAATTTGATCGACGCAATAAAATTATATGACGATGATCAAGAAATGCCAGAAGCACTTCTTTTAACGTCATTACCCTTGGCATCGATTCCGAATCAAGAACATTCACATTAAGTAAAATACGAGTTTCTAGATCTGTTTGTCTGAACAATTGCTCCATTAACATCTCTATATCAACCAAACGATTACGTAATTCCAATACAATACGTATTTTATCAGTTGATTCATCTCGAACATCTAGAAGGAATGGTATTTTTTTATCTTCAATAAGTTGTGCTATTTTTTCAATAAGTTTTGACTTATGAACTTGGTATGGAATTTCTGTAATTATAATTTTGTAAGAATCACGATCCTCTACAAACCAACGAGATCGCAATCGAAAACTTCCATGTCCAGTACGATATGCTTCTTTAATTACTTCTTTGGTTTCAATTAAAATTCCACCAGTAGGAAAGTCAGGTCCTGGTAAAAAGTCGATTAAATCATCAACAGAACAGTCGTTATGATTAATCAAATAAATTAGTGCTTCGCAAATTTCTCTCATATTATGAGGTGGAATGCTTGTTGCCATACCAACAGCGATTCCAGCAGCGCCGTTAGCCAATAGATTTGGAATTGCCGCTGGCATTACTACTGGTTCTTCTTCAACGCCATCATAAGTTGAACGAAAATCAACTGCATTTTCATTCATTCCAACCATCAATGCGACGGAAAAAGCAGTTAATCGTGCTTCTGTATATCTCATCGCAGCAGCACTATCACCATCTATATTGCCAAAATTACCCTGACCCTCAACCAATGGATATCGCACAGCAAAATCTTGAGCTAGACGCACCATTGTTTCATAAACTGCCATATCACCATGCGGATGGTACTTACCAATGACATCTCCAACAATTCTTGCGCATTTTTTAAAACCCTTTGTTGGATCTAATTTTAATTGGTGCATAGCATACAAAAGACGACGATGAACTGGCTTTAATCCATCACGCACATCAGGTAGGGATCTGGAAACTATAGTTGACATAGCATAATTAAGATATTGCTCGCTTAAAATATCAATAAGTTGCGTATCTCTAATTTCACCAGCAATAATAGTTTTATTCATATCACCACATTAATTTATATTAAAAAATGATTTAAAAGACGCGATCTAGCAGATGGTAACGCCTTTCCTTGCGGTGATAACACATGTCTTTTAAGAAAATAACCAGTCAGAGCAAAACCAGAAGCAATGCATCCATGACTACTTTTTGATGTGTCAATAAGAAAAGCAGGAAGAGTTAACAATTTATCATGATAAGCAACACCAGCTGTCCTGCTAACTGCACAACCGCTTTTTGGTGAAACATACACAAGATCTTCTGTAACACCACTTACTACACAAGAGGACAAATTAAGACTAAACCCCAATTCGCTCAATAACCTCACCTCCCAATGAACATAAAGATTGATCCAATCTTTATCACCTAGTGCCTCAATTATCATAGATAAACCATCAAACGTCATAACATGTGGCTCTCGCTCTGGTAAACAAACCTCTACCATTGCACAAACCGCAGATAATCCAGCAAGACATGATGAATCATGTAACCAATTACTACCAAAAGCATCAATCAGTTCAAAAGAAAATCTACCAAGATGTTCTGTCAAACGCGCACTCCATGTTACATGTAATCTATTACCAGTCTGCAAAATAGCGCGCATATTATTACTACTCTTAACTAATCCAGAATGACGACCATGTTCGCGAGTTAAAACAGATGCTAAAGCACCAGTCTCTCCATATCGTTGCAGAGATAACAGAATCCCTTTATCTGTCCAATTCATTTGGCACTCTCAAGCTTCGAAATCTAGTCCTAATTCTTTATAATATTGACGATCATTAGACCAATCATTTCGTACTTTTACATAAAGAAATAAATGAACTCGTCGTTCTAAAAGTTCCTCAAGTTCAATTCGAGCTTTATTTCCTATAGATCTGATTTTTCTTCCAGCTTTTCCAAGAATAATTGCCTTTTGATTATTTTTTTGAATATAAATGATCTGATTAATACGAACACTACCATCATTATTTTCCATCCAGTGCTCGGTTTTGATCATAATTGCGTAAGGTATCTCTTGATGCAATTGATGTAAAACTTGTTCTCTAGTAATTTCTGATGCAAATTGACGCATAGGTACATCTGAAATTTGTTCTTCTGGAAAATGCCATTGTTCTTCTGGTAAATTTTGTGCAAAAAAATCTAGGAGATCTTTAGTTCCATCACCAGCTCGTGCATTGATCATGAACACGCGATCGAATATACCAATTTCATTAATTATAGTAGTTAAATCCAATAAACTACTTCGTTTAACTAAATCGATCTTATTTAATACTAGGGTAGCTCTAAGATCATTTTTTTTTAATCGATCTATGATTAACTGACTATTGCTATCTAATCCAAATTTAACATCAATCATAAGAGCTATTAAATCAGCACTATAAACACCATTCCAAGTAGCATTTACCATAGCACGATCGAATCGATGTTTTGGAATAAAAATTCCAGGAGTATCAATAAAAATTACCTGGGCTTGTTTATCTTTAACAATAGTAATTCCTAGAATTCTGTTACGAGTTGTTTGTACTTTTGGTGAGATTATAGAAATTTTAGTTCCTACTAATTGATTAACTAGTGTCGATTTTCCAGAATTAGGAGCACCGATCACAGCAACAAAGCCGCACCGTTTCACAATCTCTCATTCGTTTTTATTATTTTTTTCAACATAGCTGTTGCAGCCACTTGTTCTGCAATACGTTTTGAAGTTCCACTTCCAATAACAGGTTTATGATTTTCAACAGTGACAGATATCATAAATGTCGGATCGTGTTGTAATCCATTCATACTTAATGTCTGATAAACTGGTAATGATTTTTTTAGTCCCTGTGCCCATTCTTGCAATTCTGTTTTAGCATCTTTTGGAGGAAGAGCATATTCAATCATCAATGGTTTCCAATAATTTTTGATAACAAAAACAGAAGAATCAAACCCACCATCAATATAAATAGCTCCTAGAACAGCCTCACAGGAATCTGCTAGTATGCTAAGGTTCTGTCTTCCGCCATTCTCTTCTACATCTTTTGACATTATTATGGCATTATTAAGACCAATACTTATTGCCACTCGAGCCAAAGCATCACGTTGAACTAAAGCCGCATGACGCTTCGCTAACGCCCCTTCATTCTCCTTTGGAAAATGAGAAAATAACATTTCTGCAACAACCAAACCAAGTACACGATCGCCTATAAATTCTAATCGCTCGTAATTGAAATTTTTAAAAGTTCCACGCACAGAACAATGAGTAAGGGCTTCTTCGAGAATCTTTTGTTGATTAAATTTATAACCGAGTACATGACTAAGATTTTTTAGATGATGGTTCATAAATTAGTGAATTTTGCTGAAAAAACGATTCCAGCGAATTTCCAATGGCAATTTCCAAAACTTCCAAAATTCTTTGATAGAAAAGAATATAAACTCTGCTCTACCAACCATATTTTCTCCTGGAATATAACCAACAACATTCAGATAGCGACTATCTTGTGAATTATTGCGATTATCACCCATCATAAAATAATGATTAGCAGGAATTATATATTCTGGTGTGTTATCAGTTTGACTTTCAGCACCAAGATATTCCAAAACAGAATAAGATTTACCGTTTGGTAATGTTTCAATATACCTATTATATGTTTGAACATTGTTGTGATTATCGTATTCAATATAATCGTCAATCTTTTTGCGTTCGATCGGCTCACCATTTATATATATAACTCTATGAATGATTTGAATGCGATCGTTTGGTAATCCAATAACACGTTTAATGTATGCTATGCTATCGTCAGACGGTATCTTAAACACAGATACGTCACCACGTTGTGGGCTTTTCTCAAAGATTCTACCATTGAACAGATGTAAACTTAATGGTAAAGAATAACGACTGTATCCATAAGAATATTTTGAAACAAATAAATAATCTCCAACTAGTAAAGTAGACATCATAGATTTTGATGGAATATTAAATGGCTCAAAAGCAACAGTTCGAACGAAAATAGCAATGATAGCAGCGTAAGTGATTGTTTTAATCGTCTCACTGATAAAATTCTTTTTATTTTTTTTCATGAAAAATTTATCGCGGTTATATGAATTGAAATTTTTTGAATTGAAATTTTTTGCAAAAATACACTTATCATTAATTTATCTAATTGCTATTAAAGTAGCTATCAGTAATATTAATTATAAAAAATCAAATATAAATAACTTGATTGAAACAATTATAGCTCGATTAGAAAATAATCCACCATCAAATTATAATCAATTAAAAGTTTAAGAATCTTCAAAAGAAGAATCTTTAAATTAATTAACCTTAAATTGCTAGTACGTCTATTAAACTTTTTAAGTTAGCTTAAATATATAAAATTAATGTAGATTTTTATCTACTTTAATAATTATTCGTTAAATTGAATTACAGGATTTAGTGATTTTTTAATAAAAACTATTATCAAACTTAATCTTGATATAAACAGTAAATATACTGCAGTTTTATTGATATATGTTTTGATTATCAATGGCGTCGTTGGCGTAATGGAGGACGACGACCATGTTGTGATGCTTGTTCATCATCGTTTTTATGACGAAAATTAACACGTCCTTTAGTTAAATCATACGGTGTCATTTCTACAGTTACGCGATCACCTATAAGAACACGAATACGATTCTTTTTCATACGCCCAGAACTATAAGCTAGCACTTCATGTCCGCTGTCTAGAGTTATACGAAAACGAGCATCTGACAATACCTCGTTAACTACACCTTCAAACTCTATTAAATCTTCCTTAGCCAAGATCGACTCTATATGCTGTCAATTTTCTCTCGTATTAATTTTCTAATTAAAATAAAAGAACAATCACTATCAACAACGTGATAAATCAATGTACTGTTTTGTAATTAGCATTTATTTATAAAAAAGCAAGCTTTATTATCAAGTTCAATCTAAAATTGATTAGTTTTATATTATTTATCTAAGTCTTTTTACTACTATTCAATTGTATTAAAGTAAGAAACGCCATTATCAAGGTATCCTAGGTGTTTCTTACCAAGTAACACCTAGGTTAAAGCTTAACACTAACTATCGTTACTTTAGTACTGCTAAAGATGTACTTGGAGGACGTAGCTTTGCAAGTGTTACTGCTGATAAGTTTGGAATAGATAAAACTACATGTGATAATAAACTTGAACTTAGTAA
>JAITNJ010000017.1 GCA_031290545.1 Rhodospirillaceae bacterium
AAGAATTACTTCCAACTATATCATTTTCACAATTGCTTTTAATTATAATCATGATACATTGTGTTTGCCGGTTAGCCGGATATGGAACTAAACGTCTTACAGAATAAGCGATGCGGACCCGGGGGCGGTACCCGGCGCCTCCACCATATTATGGGGGCGAAATAGGATCGACGTGCGTAATAAAAGTCAGACTTGTTCCCGGTATGAGTACGACCGTTTTCAGGCTCAAAAATTAAGTGCCAACGATAATATCGCTGTCACCGAAAAGATCTTATGCGCTGCATAAGTATTTGATTCGCGGTAATTAGACACCGGGCAACAGAACGTCTTAATTAATAGAAAGAGAGAATTATAATTATTTATATTCTCTCTTTCTTATATCTATCTTTTTCTATTAACACCAAAACTATATGATAAGCCAAGCATTACTATTTTTGAAGTATATAGCTTCTTTGAAGAATGAACTCCTTCGATAAAATTTGGAGTCATTCTTTTATTATTCTTTGCAGTATCAATATCTTTATTATTATTTGTGGTAATAATATAGTTTAGAGTTCTTGAAAGAGGTTTTCCACTTAATACTTTTTTAGTTGTACTTAAATAACGATAATCAGCATTAATTCTGATTGTAGGTGTTAGGTGTATTGATATACCTGCAATGCCTTGATAGGCCATTGAATTAATATTTAATCTGTGTTCACCTAAAATTTCAGTTTTCATCTTATCAGATATATGGGCTATACCAGCACCAACACCAAAGAAAGGTCTTATAAAGAATCCAGTTGGAATGTCATATATAACATTGAACATTCCTGAAGTAACGCCAAGACCACCAGAGTCTTTATAATCAATGTTATCAATATTAGGTATAGGTTTATATATATAAAATTCTTCTTTAGTTATTGGACTATCAGTAGTAATTAGATTATTTTGTTCTGATTCTGATAATAGCATTCGTGCTTTTACTGTTGGTGGTCCATCTCCTTTTGCCGGTAAGGCTTCAATTCCTGATTTATCATATCCAGAAATCAGAGCTGCTATTATGTCATTTGAGCTTGCTGTTTTTAATTTTTCACGTGTTGCTCCTAAAGCTAATAAGTTAATAGCATCTACAACTGTTGGTAGTGGTGCTGTAGCTACTGTTTTTGTTTGAGCTAAGGCATACTCTTTTGAATTTATTACTCCTGTTTCTATAATTTTATTAATCTGATTTGCATTAGCACCAACTAATATTCCCTGCATTGCTGCATATTTTCCATCTATTCCTGCCGCTTCTATAGCGGTAGCATTGGTGATTGCGCTTGAGATTTGCATGGCTAGTCGTAGTTGATGTAAGTTACTACCAGCCATTTCAATTTCTTTTGCTCCTTCCAATAGTCCTTCTTTTGGTATGGCATCAATAGCTTCTATCGGAAATCTTGCAAGCATTCCACCAAGTAAGTCTGCTCGTGATATACCTTCAATGATCCTCTCTTTTACTGCTTCTTTTTGTTTGGATATTTCTTCTGGTTTGTTTGGCAACCCAGTTCTTCCAGATATTATGTTATTTCCTACATTCCATGCACTTATGTCTTTAGCTGGTGCGCCATTTAATATTGATGTTAATATATTTATTATACCAGAACCTCCTGCTACTGACATTTCTGAAGTGATTCCTGGATCTGCTGCAATTGCTGCTCGTATTTGCGCTTGAAGTAGTTCTGATGGTATTTGTTGTAGTGCATTTAGTATTATTGATTCATTATTTTTTTTATCTTCAACATTCTTGTAATGCAAAATTTTTTCACAAAATTTATCTATTTTTGAATTAATATCTGTGTCAACATCTGAAATTATGGAGAGATTTTTAGCTTTATCAGAAGAATTATAACGATAACCTAACTCAAGTTCTGGTCTTATAGAACCAAACATATTAAAATCTAGATCATAACCAATTGTTGATATGAGAGAGTATCCAGACTTATTTGTAGTGCGATAAGAGCTTTTAGTAATAGTATTTGGGTGACCCTCAACAGTTGCTGTTGAGTTGAATACGTTGTCTTTTGATGACATAGAAAGACCAGCTTGAGCACCAACGTATAGACCCTCGGCTTGGGCTATTGATGCCATGCCTGTCAGCAAGCCTATATATAGCAAACTCAAGTTTAGTTTCATGATATGATTCCTTTATTAATTAAAATATATATGTTTGTAGTGGTTGATATGATTGCAAAAAGAATTTTTTGCATGAAGAACTCATTAATCAAAAATAAATCTTTCTAATAAAAAATATTTTGGCACATCCGACGAGATTCAAACTCACGACCTCTACCTTCGGAAGGTAGTGCTCTTATCCAACTTAGCTACTGGGACGCACATAATGTATAAATAAATACCTCGCGTAACTAATTATTAGTAATATTAGTCTTCGTTTTATGAAAGTCAAAAATCATAATCAATTATTATTAAATAAAAATGAACTAAAAATAATTTACTGACAATGAAACTCATTAGTTTTAGTTACAAAATAAGATCATGGTATTTCTATATCATCGTTGTTAGTGATATAAATAAAAATTTAAAAAGATCTCATTTAGTAACCATTATGATAGTAGTATAATTAAATCACAGAAAGAAATTTGAATGAAAAAACAATGGTTATTTCTAGTAATTACCATTTGTTATGTGTCATTAGAGTTAGTTTCTCTCGCACGAGCAACAATTATTAATTCAAAGTATGAACAACAACAATCAATAAATTTAAAAGAAATGGTAGATCCTACAATTTCACCATGTAATGATTTTTTTCATTACGTCTGTAACAATTGGAAAATGATCAATCCTATTCCAGACGATCAATCTCGGTGGGGACAATTCTCTATTTTACGTGAAATTAATTTGATCAAATTACGTATCTTACTTGAAGAGATTGATTCGAATACAATGTTTTTAGAAAACAAAATGATCGGCGATTTTTATGCAGCATGCATGAATGAAGAAGACATTGAAATCAGAGGAACAAATTCACTTAATTTTCTATTATCTAAGATAGATGCATTAATCAACAAACAAGATCTAGTTCCTTTACTAGCAACACTACATCGTTTTGGCATTTCAGTATTTTTTGCTTTTGGTAGTACTCGAGATCCAATTGCTACAGATCAATATATTGCTGGAATTGATCAAGATGGATTGGGATTACCTGATCGCGATTTTTATTTTCGTGACGACAAAAAAACTGTACACCAGCGCAAAGCTTATAAAAAACATATTTCTAAAATGTTAATTCTTGCTGGAGATTCAATTCAAACTGCTAAACTAAGAGCTAAGGCAATTTTAGCTCTAGAAAGCAATTTAGCAGAAATTTCGTTAGACTTAGTTACACGTAGAGATCCGCAACGTGTTAATAATCCAATATCCTTTTCTAAGTTCATTACCATGGCTCCAGGAATTGATTGGATTAAATATGTTCATAGTATAAAAGCTCCAACATTCAATCGTATAAACAATCAATCTATAGATTACTTTGGAAAAGTTGGTGCTGTTATTGCCATGAGCCATCTCGATGATATCAAAAGTTATTTGCGATGGCATACACTACATGCATCAACACAATTATTACCTAAATCTTTTGTCGAAGAAAACTTCAATTTCTATGAACAAATTTTAGCTGGCACACCAAATTTACAACCACGATGGAAACAGTGCGTTAAAATGACTGATCGTTCATTAGGTGAGAATCTTGGACGGCTATTCGTTGATAAATATTATCCATCAACAACGAAAGATCGTATGATCGATCTTGTTTCAAACATACATCAATCTTTTAGTCAAATGATTTCTGATGTTGATTGGATGTCATCAAAAACAAAAGCAAAGGCACTTGATAAATTAAAACTTATGAGATTAAAAATTGGTCATCCTGAAAAATGGATTGATTACTCTACAATTAAAATAAATCGTAATGATGCTATGAGTAATTTTTTGAACACTAGCTCTTTCGAGGTAATGCGTGATATAAATAAAATAGGTACAATTGTAGATCATAATGAGTGGGAAATGACACCGCCGACAGTAAATGCCTATTATGATAGCAAAGATAACAGTATCAATTTTCCTGCTGGTATTTTACAATTCCCATTTTTTGAAAAAGATGCTGATGAAGCACTTAATTTTGGAGCTATAGGTACGATCATTGGTCACGAGATTACACATGGATTTGATGATCATGGCCGTCAATATGACGGAAATGGCAATTTGAATGATTGGTGGACTACCATTGATGACGAGAAATTCAAAACTAAGACTCAATGTTTAGTCGATGAATATGAGTCTTTCGTAATCGATAATAATATAAAACTTAATGGAATTTTAACTCTAGGAGAAAATATTGCTGATAACGGGGGGGTTCGTATAGCTTATATGGCATTGAAAAAATATTTATCAAACAACACTGAATCAGCCACAAAAATCGATGATTGGACTCCAGAACAGAAGTTTTTTCTAGGTATGGCTCGTACTTGGTGTAGTTCAGAAAGACATGAAGCGCGTCAATTACAGATACAAACAGATCCACACTCTTTAGCGCAGTATCGTGTCAATGGTGTAGTTTCAAATCTACCAGAATTTGCTAACGCATTTTCTTGTAAGCCAAATGATGCTATGATACGTCAAAATTCCTGTAAAGTTTGGTAAGTATTGATTAGTACTAACTAAGATTCTTTCTGTCATTCTTATTACATTTTCAAGAATTATTGCTTCATTTACGTCATCAAAATATTTCTATCAAACTACTTATCTGTATTTCGTTTTCTTTTTTTATTATTAGCAGAAGCACTATGATTACGTATGAATGACAATGTATATCATTTCAAGACAGTATAGCCAACCATCAATCTTCATAAATATTCGTGCAATTATTATTTCAGTAAGTACTAATAAATGGATCTATATAAAGAATTCACTTATAGAAATTTACTACACGTTGCTGTTTGTTGCTGAAATGCATCCAACAACAGTACATTGATTAATCGAGCAAATGTTTAGAGAACACACGGCAATTAGCTCAGAAAAACTAACACCGTTGCTACTTTACACACCACTATATTTTCACATGAAACGCTCAACGGTGACGTTAACATCACAATAAATAGCAACACAACAAAAATTAATGTTAGTACTTTGTACTACTGCAATCAGGATGCATGTATTGAGCTTGCATTATTGTAGCAAAATCATCTTATTAATGACACTATTGTATCAACTACAGCTTTATTTTTGCTCGTTGATAATTATTTCCAACATCTATACTCAGGAATATCTCAATATCAACACTATCTTTGAATCTACTAAGATTTTTTTTGAAAGTTATCTATTTCTTCAGCCCAAGCATCTAGCTCTTTCTGATAGTTATCCATTTATTTCTTGAACATTTTTTGTAGTTATAAATTTTGCCTCTAACAAATCATGTAGACCGCCTAATTTTAAAGTAACTTGCGTTTTTTGATCAACTAGTTAATCTGATAAATGAAATTTAACTATAAACATTTTACGATATTACTGGTTAATCTAAAGCAATTGTTTGTGATATTGCTTTAGCAATAGGGGCAAAACTATGCCTATGATACACAGTTACCCCTAATCGATTAATTGCTTTTAAGTGTTCAGAAGTACCATATCCAACATTTCGCTCCCATCCATATCCAGGCATTATTTTAGCTATTGTGTGCATGTATCGATCGCGTGTTATTTTAGCGACTATTGAAGCTGCAGCGATCGATAAACTTAGACGATCTCCATTAACAATACATTTGACTTGACAAGAAAGTAATGGATCTCGATTACCGTCAACCAAGGCCAAATCAATAACTTTTATTTTGTTTAATTTTTTGAAAGCGCGCTGCATAGCCAAAAATGTTGCCTGTAAAATATTCAACCGATCGATTTCATCAACATTAGAATGACCAATACCGATCAAAGAACAAGAATGGATAATACTAAATAACGATTCACGCTTTCTTGCAGAAAGCAATTTTGAATCATTAAGCTGTTCATAAAGTATTTTTGGTAAAACCTCAGGCAGGATCACAGCAGTAGCAACTACTGGCCCAGCTAACGATCCGCACCCAACCTCATCGATACCACAGACTGTTCTTTTTAAAAAAGATTGTTCAAATAAAAAATCTAGCATAAATAAACTAACACAACTTATATATGAATGAAAAATCATCGTTATTTATTACAAATATCGAAATAATTAACTGAAAATATTTATATTAAATACATTTAACTTATGATCAATTTATTAATTATCAAGATTATCAAGCTTTTTACGAATAGATAAAAAGTCATGCCATGTTTCTCGTTTATGTTGTGGAGTTCGTAAAAGATATGACGGATGATATGTTGGCATAGCTACAATTGAATTAATTAATCCTGTCGACTTGTAATTATACCACTTTCCACGCATTTTACTGATAGCATCATGTTTATAAAGTAGAGCGTTTGCCGATGTGCCCCCAAGAAACACTATAATACGAGGAGTGACTAATTCTATGTGACGTATAATAAATGGAAGACAAAGTTCAATTGTAATCAGATCAGGTTTACAATTTCCAGGAGGTCTCCATGGAATCAAATTAGTTATATAAACGTCTTTACGGTGCAATCTGATCGATTTCAATATACATTCAAGCAATCTTCCGCTAGCACCAACGAAAGGAATTCCTTGAATATCTTCTTCCGCTCCAGGCGCTTCTCCTATTAACATTAGGTCTGCTTTTGGATTTCCAGATGCAAATACCAAATTTCTACAAGTATTTTTTAATTTACAACCATCATAGCTTTCAATTGCCATTTTTAGACTTTCAAGAGTTTTACTTGCTGTAGCCAATTGTGTTGATGAATTATTATTAGTCTGTTTTGTTACAATTTTATTAACTTCAGTAACAGGAGTTAAAAATGTTGAGTCATTTGTATAATGATCAAGTGGTTGTTCACCAATCATTTCATCAACACCTACTTCAAGATACCAACGTAAAAGTTGCTCTAAGTTAAATGTTGTTTCTTGTAAAACCATTAATTTAAACTTCTAAAAATTGTTATCTAATTATTATAAAATAATAACGACCTAAAGTATAATTTTATAAGTAAAAGTATAGAATTATACATTCAATAACGTTCATTTTAATCAGAAATTATAAACCTGTGCTCAAGGCTGATGTAAATCGTAAATCTTTCGTTATATCGACTACAGATAATATTGTTGAAGTATTTGCACCTGCAAAAATCAATCTTTATCTTCATATTGTTGATCGTCGAAATGATGGCTATCATCTATTAGACAGTCTAGTTGCATTTGCTGGAATTGGTGATCATTTAATTCTTCATAGTTCTGATGAACTATCACTTAAAATAGATGGACCAAATGCTAATGCACTGAAAATATCAAATAACATTGTTCTAAAAACCGCCAATGCTTTTGCTAAAAGCTTTGGTATTTCAGCAAAAGTTGCGATTACTTTGACTAAAAATTTACCAGTAGCTGCTGGAATAGGTGGTGGCTCAGCTGATAGTGCGGCAACTCTACGTGGACTATGTCATCTGTGGAAACTATCTGTAAATGAAATAGAATTAGCTCGAATCGGATTATCTATAGGTACTGATCTGCCTGTATGTCTGGCAGGAATACCAACTCAAGTTAGCGGTATTGGTGAAATTTTGACGCCAGCATCACATTTACCGACAGCTTGGATAGTTTTAGTAAATACAGGAATTAAATTGTCAACTTCGGAAGTATTTAAGATTAATTCAAAAACTTTTTCAAAACCATCGCCACTTATTGAATCACCTATAGATGCTGCTACATTAGCCAAAGCTTTGAACAGACGTCGTAATGATTTAACAGAATCTGCACTACAATTATCTCCAATAATTAATGATGTTTTAAATGCAATTGCTGCTAGTGATAATTGTTTATTAACACGTATGTCTGGTAGTGGTGCAACTTGTTTTGGTATTTTTGCCAATCAAAAAACAGCAGAAATTGCAGCTAATCAGATCGCCATTAATCATGTTTCATGGTGGATCGCTGTTGCTCCTTTACTCTAAATATGTAACTTATTTATCACACATCAAATAAAAATACATATCTAGATCAAAATCATCTTGTGAGTTCTATAATCATTTAATATAAGTAACGATAATGATATGTATATCATACAGATATAATAACCGTAATCATTATGAATATAACCATATAGTCATTATGGATATGTATTTAACATCGAAATATGTATTTCACATCAATTATATGAATTAATCATTACTTGCATGATTAATTCATATAACCATTTAAAGGGATCTTAATCATGAAGCGTCTACTATCTATTAGTCTACTAGCAGGTATGGCAAGTGTTGCTCAAGCTGAAGGCTTATATGTTGGTCTTGAA
>JAITNJ010000040.1 GCA_031290545.1 Rhodospirillaceae bacterium
GAACACAGTTAACACCTTTAGCGTTAACTGTGCCAATAACACATCCAATAGCCAATAAAGCGATTATTATTGTACGTCGATGATTATAAAAAGACATTAATTGCATGTAACATGTATAAATTGTTTTAATAAAAATGACTAGTAAAAAAATGATTCCTATTTATTAATAGGAATAGTGGTCAGATGTTATTGCTAATAATAATTATTATTAGCAATAACATTATTAAAATATAATATTACTACTTATTTAAATCATTCATCTTTTTCAAAGAAAATCTTTAGCATTTAGTAGTAAGTCTCTGAACCCAGTAAGTACTAAGTCAGCACCCAAACACCAAGCTGGTATTTTTGCATAACCAAAATTAGCTAAAGCTACTGGAATCCCAGCAGCTTTAGCTGCCAATACATCATTTTTACTATCTCCTACCATCAATGTTTTACAATTTGATATTCTCATTTCTTTTAAAGTGGCATGCAAATGATCTAGATGTGGTTTACTTAGGTACACTATCACCATCAATTACTGCTGAAAAAAAATTACGAAGATTTATAGTTTCAAGTAAAGCAATCGAAAGATCGGTTGGTTTATTAGTACAAACACCAAAATGATATCCAGAAGCTTGTAATATCTCCAGAGTTTCAGGAACATCAACATGTGGACACGTATCAACGGCAATATGAGATTGATAAAACAATAAAAATCTTGCAACCATTTCAGATAAATTTGGCAACATATCTACAGTAGCCCTTAAGCACTTCTCAATAAGAACATTAACACCATCTCAGATCCAGGTACGCATATCTATAAGAGTTATTGGTTGCCTGCCTATTTCCTTTAATACATGATTCATAGCCATACCATATCAGGAAGACTGTCGACCAAAGTCCCGTCTAAATCAAATAAAATAGCAACATTATGTTATATTCTTTAACACATGATTATTCACGATAAAATACAATTCCGACTAAGTTTAATATGATGTTTTCCCCAAAACCAACCTTGCTCTTCGTCGCAATATACTGCTAGATACATAAGGTATTGCTAAAATCAAAATCATAATTGACCATAGATTCATTTCACGATTAAAGATCCAAAATATCCTATTGCCAAGTGCTAAAGGGTCAATTAACTCGTCAGTAACTACTAATCCTTCGCTAATAATTACCATAACCGCAGAAAGTAACAGACAAACACCAAGGCAAATAGTATGTCGTAATGTTGTATTGTTGTTAAACAGATTGCCGCAGGCAAAAACATTTAATATAGATTTTTCTTGTCGATAACGAAAAAAACTGTGCAATATAAACATATGGACTAAACCAACTACTGGTACTGAAAAATCGATTACAGGAATATCACGATAACGTCCATCAAATATTAACAGAATATTCCAAGCAATAGCATACCAACCGATGAATCTAATTAAATTAGAATAAACATAGTTAATAAAAATAACATTTTTATTAACTAGAAAGTTTGCACAATAAGCAATACTTACCATCGTAATTACAACTGATATACCACATCGAAAAATAGCTAATATATTTTGCCACCAATAAAAACTACAAGCTTCAACATGAAAAATAGTAGTAACCATCAACCACGATAAAATTTGAGAAATTGTTGCAATGCTAAGTTTACCAACAAAGCTAGATACATTTAGGCCAAAAATCAGCCCAAGCATAATACCAATCGATATTGACCAACAGGCTCTAAGTGACCAATTGGCTATTTCAACAACAGGTCCTTTCATTTCAAATTTAGCCTTACGGTCAACGTCGAATATACCCCATGAGGAACCTACAGTACCTTCTAGGGCTACTTTCCACGGCTGATCAAAAGCCTCAACTATATTGTAATCAAACCCATGACGTTTAGCAATAGCAGCTACATAACGAATGAAACGAGCTTCGTTAATAGTACTAACTATCGACGCACCACGATTGCGTCCAAATGACGGCCATCCTGTTTCACCAATAAGGATCTTTTTATCTGGAAAGGTTTTTCGAATAAGATCAATAATCTTAAGAAAATGCTCCTCAGTATCTTCAATTGCTATCGGCTTATTCTCCCAAAATGGCAAAATATGTATTGTAATATAATCAACTTCACGACCAACCTCTGGATATTTTAAGTAAAAAGCCCAAACATCAGCATAAGACACTGGCTGCTTAATTGCAGCTTTTATTCTGCGAATATAAGAGATCAACTGATCTACTTTAAGATCGCCGCGTAACAGTACTTCATTACCAACAATCACTCGTTCAATAGTAGTAGAATGAGTATTAGCAGCTTTAATTAATGCCTCAATTTCCAATTCGTTTGTATTAAGTTTAGTTCCTAGCCAAGCACTAAAAATAACCTTCATTCCGTATTTTTTTGCAAATTTCGGAACTATTTCCATTCCCTCACGAGAAGTATACGTTCGTATGCCGCGAGTGAACTCTGCTAATTTACAAAGATCTTCTTCGATTTGCATCGAAGTGGGATATTTTTTAATCAACGGACTTTGATCACGTCTGAATGGTGCGAAAGATACGCTATTTAGAATTAATCGTTCATTCTGTTGTTTTAATAATTCATCAGTATCAATTTCCACTGGTAGATTACAGAAGAACCATAATATGGTAGCAAAGAAAGACGAAATTATTATAGCAACAATTAGTGAAAAAAAATCTATCTTGTCAAAATGATAATTTTTATTCAAAAATGATCTAAATGACAAAAAACTCTTCACATATTTTCATTCAGTAAATAACATTTGCTTATTACAATATCTCAATAAGTTTAATGGATAATTATTAATTCACAAATCATTGATTTAACACAGTTATAGATAATTAATAAAATGAAACTAAATTTTAATTTTCTATTAAGGATGAAATTTTATAATGACTAATTTATTAACCAGATTATTGTTATCTTTTGTTATGCAAGAAGATTTATATATCTCTTTAATTAAGAATTAAGATTCAGACAATTTTGAAAATCAATAATCATATATAAATCCTTGTACTTGCTAAAATCTTAATTGTTTTGATACACATACAGTTATTAAATTGCTTAATTCATAAGAAAACTTTTTTGCACTGAACGCAATGGTTTGGATAACTTGAAAATCAAATAACAAGCAGTATTAAAAAATAATTACATACAGACAAATAGTATTGTAAATTACGATCGAAAATGACGTCGTGTCATCAATTGTAGAAAAATACCGTCTATCGATCCAACTGTCAGGGAAAATAAATAGATCATTCCGGCTATAAGAACAATTGTAGGTCCTGATGGTAGATTAAATTGATATGATATTACAAGGCCAACATACCCTGAAATAAAAGCAATTAACGTTGTTAAACAAATGAGTGACCATACCTCTCTAACCCAAAAACGTGCAGTTGTTGCAGGTAACATTATTAGACCAACAGCCATTAAAGTTCCGAGAGCTTGAAATCCACTAACCATATTAAGCACAACTAAAACTAAAAATAACACATGATAAAATCCACCATATCCATTAAGTGCTCTTAGAAATAGCGGATCAAAACATTCGACAACTAAACCACGAAAAATCACAGCTTGTGCCAACAACGTTACACTGGCTACCGACGCCATAAGAATCAACGACATATCATCAATTGCTAGAATACTGCCAAATAATATATGCATCAGATCGACAGTACTTCCATGAATCGAAACCAATAACACACCAAACGCTAAAGAAATCATAAATAAAGAAGCAAAACTTGCATCTTCTTTCTGTGATGTAAAACGACAAATAAAACCTGAAAATGTCGCTACCAAAAACCCTGCTAAAAATCCACCTAAACTCATAGCTGGAACTGAAATACCAGAAACCATAAAGCCAATAGCTACTCCAGGCAATACTGAATGAGCCATAGTATCGCCAATTAAGCTCATTCGCCTTAATACTAAAAAAACTCCAATTATTCCAGATCCAAATGACAAAGCAAAACAAGCAACTAATGCGCGTCTCATGAAACTAAAATCAAAGAATGGTCCGATCAACCAATCATATAATATATTCATATGCCAACATGACAAACATCTAGATTATCATCGCTCCAAGCCTCACTCATGGCACGCGCTCGTGACAAATTCGCAGAAGTCAAAACATTTTTAGTTACCCCCCAAGCAATCAATTCTCGAGCTAACAGTAAACTTTCTGGAAAATACTTACGCACTTGATCATAATCATGCAACACAGCGATCACTGTTCGTCCTTCGTAATGCCAATGCTCGATCAACTGTATCAAATCATTAATAGTACGACTATCAATAGAATTAAACGGTTCATCAAGTAGAATCAACTGACTATCAACTACAAGAACTCGTGCAAAAAGAACTCTCTGGCGTTGACCAGCGCTCATTGAGCTAAAAGCACGTTTCTCGAAACCCTCAAGTCCAACCGTATATAAAGATTGTGACGCTTCTTCGCACATTGATCTTGTAATTTTACAAAAAGCTCCTGTACGTCGCCACAAACCAAATAACACAACATCTTCGACTGAAATAGGAAAACTATCATCAATATTAGTTACCTGTGGTAAATATGCAATATCTCGATGATTAATTCCATGAATCTGCAATCTACCTTCAACTGGCCTAATCAATCCGACTATAGTTTTGACCAACGTGCTCTTTCCCGAACCATTCGGACCAATCACGGCCGTAAGACTACCCCTGACAAAATCACCACTAACATGGTGAATCGCAGGATGACGATCATAAGCAAGTGTAACATTATTCATGGAAATCAATGAATCTATAGTCATTATTTCCACCAATCTAAAGCCCATCCGACTGCTAACCACAATACAGTAGCTATCAAAATTGCTATAGCCAAACGTCTACTAACACTCCATAGTAATGGTGAAATAGCTACAAAAGATTTATTTATTTGTCGATTCATGACTTAAATAATCTCCAAAAGTAGTATAAACATTAAATTAATCATTTTCACTTACAAATAAGATTTGTGTTTTTATAGACACTAGAAGTTTTATATAAAAGAAAAACAATTATTCGTTTCTAATAAATGACGTTAAAGCTATGAACACTATAATGAAAAATTTAAAACAAAACTAATACCACTTTTACATCAGAGAGATAATATGTATAGAATCATTCGTCGTGAGTTATTTTCCGAAACGTTATTCTTGTGGGAAATCCTTGCTCCTGATATCGCTCAGTCAGCCCAACCTGGACATTTCGTCATGATTAGACTTTATGATGGAGGTGAGCGTATTCCATTAACCATAGCTGATTATAATCGAAATAAAAACACTATTACTATAGTTGTTCAGGCGATCGGTAAAACAACAAGAGAAATGCGTGACAACTATCAAGAAGGAGAAAACTTCAGCGATTTTGTAGGGCCCCTTGGATTACCACAACATATTGAAAAAGTAGGTCATGTAGTATTGATCGGCGGCGGTTTAGGGGTAGCGCCGATCTATCCACAATTGTGTTCATTCAGAAAAGCAGGTAATTTCACAACTAGTATCATGGGATTTCGTAGCAAAAATCTGGTCTTCTGGGAAGACAAATTTTACCAAGAAAGCGATAAATTAATTATATGTACAGATGACGGTAGCTACGGAAGACATGGATTTGTCACACAAGCATTAAAAGATGTTCTCGATACAGATAAGCCAGATCTAATAATTGCTATTGGGCCATTGCCTATGATGCAAGCCTGTGCCGAAACAACACGTCCGTATAATGTTAGAACAATGGTATCACTAAACACTATTATGGTTGACGGAACTGGTATGTGTGGATCATGCAGAGTTACAGTTAATGGTCAAATTAAATTTGCCTGTATCGATGGCCCAGATTTTGACGGACACAAAGTAGATTTCGTAGAATTACACGCCCGTCAGAAACGTTTTAAAAAAGAAGAAATTCGCGCAAATGAAAATTTGACGCATATATGCAATCTAGAAAAAAAACTTTTTACTGATGGTAAACGAACATATAAAAAAATATCAGAGCTTTCACCATATCAACACAAAATGCCAGAGCGCAATGCAGCTGAACGTTCAACTAATTTCAAAGAAGTCAATTTAGGCTATTCAATGGACGATGCCTGTCAAGAAGCCGAGCGCTGTATCCAGTGTCATCGTCCAACTTGTATGTCAGAATGCCCTGTATCAATCGATATTCCTCAATTTATTCGTCATTTACTAGTAAGAAATGTCAACGCAGCACTTGAAACAATTTATGAATCTAGTATTTTTCCATCAATATGTGGTCGTGTATGTCCACAAGAATCACAATGTGAAGCAAAGTGCGTACTTTCGCGAAATATGGAGCCAGTAGCTATTGGTCGTTTAGAACGCTTCATTGGTGATAATGCTATACCTACAAAGGTTACACCATATAAATTTATAGGTAAATTAGGTAAAGTAGCAATTGTAGGATCTGGCCCAGGAGGTCTCAGCGCAGCTGCCGATCTGATACGTTTTGGAGCTGACGTTACTGTATATGAGGCGTTACATATTGTTGGAGGCGTGCTACGTTACGGAATTCCATCATTTCGATTACCACGAGATATTATAGATCGTGAAGTACAGAGATTAATAGACACTGGTGTTAAATTCGAAACTAATATAGTGATAGGTAAAACATTTACTATTCCAAATCTAATGGAAAATAAAGGCTTTGATGCTATTTTTATTTCTGCTGGTGCTGGATCACCATCTTTTCTTGGAATTCCTGGTGAATTTTCCGGGAGAGTTTATTCTGCAAATGAATTTCTTACAAGAATCAATTTGATGGGAGGTAATAAATTCCCTTATTTAGACACACCAATTAGTCTAGGCAACAGTGTGGTTGTAATCGGCGGCGGTAATACGGCAATGGATTGCTTAAGAGTAGCTAAAAGACTAGGCGCTTCAGTAGTTCGCTGTGTTTATAGACGCTCAGAAACAGAAGTTCCAGCTCGTATTGAGGAATTACGTCATGCCAGAGAAGAAGGAATCGAATTTTATTTTCTACATGCACCAGTAAAAATAGTTGTAGATGACAACGACAATGTATGCGGTATGAAAGTTCAAAAAATGACATTAGGAGAACAAGATAATCGTGGACGTAGAAAGCCGATCCATACTAACGAATTTGTTGATCTTGAGTGCGATACAGTTATCTATGCAATAGGTAACAATGCAAATCCAATCATTGGTCAATCAACCCCAGACCTTAAGCTGAACAAATTTGGTTATATTATAGCTGATGAACAGACTCAAGTAACCAACTTGCCTGGAATTTTTGCAGGTGGAGATATTGTTACTGGAGGCGCAACTGTTGTATTAGCAATGGGAGCTGGACGTCGTGCAGCAAAAGCGATCTGCTCTTACTTGCAACAAGGAAAAAAAACTTGGCCAGTAACTATTGATGATTTAAATAGCTTCGTACCAAAAAGTTTTTAATCAAAAAAATCAAAAAGTTAGTCAGCAGTTAGAGATTGTATATTTAAGTATACAATCAGCATATCAATATAATAAATTATTTATAATGTCGCTGAAATTTACGTAAGAATTTGTGATTTGGCGCGCCCGGGGAGATTCGAACTCCCAACATTCAGATCCGAAGTCTGATGCTCTATCCAATTGAGCCACGGGCGCATTTATCATGCATCTCTTTTTACACAAATAAGTGAAGGTCAGAAAATATAGCTAAATAGTGATTTGGCGCGCCCGGGGAGATTCGAACTCCCAACCTTCAGATCCGTAATCTGATGCTCTATCCAATTGAGCCACGGGCGCATTTATCATGCATCTCTTTTTACACAAATAAGTGAAGGTCTGTTTTTAACCATTATCGTCTTGTGATCAATTGTACGGCCGCAACTTTCTCATTATGTATACAAAGAAACTTATTCACTAAATTTTATAAAGATTTCTAAAAGTTAAATAATTTAAATTATTAACTACAACGGTTAGTATTGGTGGTTATTTCCATTTTTTAATCATCAAAACGATATGTTGTATTTATATCAAAAGTTTGTGTGAAAAATATATTCAAAAAGACAAACAATATTTTTACAATAATAGCAAAATTATAACGTTAATGGAACTGATACATTATCAATCAACCGCGTCTTACCCAAAATTGCTGCCACTAAAATTCGAGCTGGATGAATAATTGTATTAATAGGAGTTAAACTGTCTGCATCACAAACACTTAGATAATCAATCGCTTTAAAACCAGCAGATAACAATTGTCGCTTACCCCAAGCTATTTGATCGGATATTTTTTCACCGTTAGTCAATTTCTCAGACATTGATACTAAAATTTTATATAGTGTTGGTGCGGCAATACGTTCATCGATCGTCAGATAAGAATTTCTTGAACTTATTGCTAATCCATCAATTTCACGTACAATTGGAATACACTTGATATCGACATGAATGTTTAGATCACTCACTAAACTACGAATTATTTGCAATTGTTGGTAGTCCTTCTCGCCAAAAAAGGCAAAATCAGCATCAGATTGTAACAAAAGCTTGGTTACCACAGTAGCTACGCCTGAAAAATGTCCTTTCCGAAAATCACCACACAAACCTTTCGATGGGCCGTCTACAGTAACTATTGACACAAATCCATCTGGATACATTTCTTTTATAGTCGGAGAGTAAAGTACATGAGCTCCTGTTATTTGTAATAATTCTACATCTTTAGATTCGCACCTTGGATAATTAAGAAAATCTTCTTGAGGACTGAATTGTTTTGGATTAACAAAAACACTAACAATTATTCGATCAGACATTTTTAAAGCACTTGAAATCAAAGCCATATGCCCATCATGCAGTGCGCCCATAGTCGGTATCAAAGAAACACGTAAACCCCTACTTTTCCATTTACAGACGGTACTGCGCAACGCACTAATCGTTCTAATAATTAATAATTTATCTTGAATCATATTTACATTCTATTAATTTAGAATTCTGATAATCTTTACAAACCAAAACAATGCTCAGGTCCAGGAAAACTACGCTTTCGAACTTCAATTGCATAACGTTCAACAGCATCTTCAATTGAAACAGCAAGTTCAGCATAACGTTTAACAAATTTTGGTGTAAATGAACTAAATATACCAAGAATATCTTCTGTAACTAAAACTTGACCATCGCAAGATGGTGATGCACCAATACCAATTGTAGGAATAACGATCTTTTGACTGATAGCACGAGCTAAAGATTCAACCATCCCTTCTAAAACTACGCCAAAAGCACCAGCTGAAGCTACAGCATCAGCATCAGCATTAATTTGCACAATTTCCTTTTCATTCAGACCTTGTGTACGAAATCCTCCAAAGACATGCACTGATTGTGGCTTTAAGCCAATATGAGCAAGCACAGGAATGCCACGAGAAACAAGAAATTGTATAGTCTCAGCCAATTCGATGCCACCTTCTACTTTCACTCCACTAACGCCAGTTTCAGCCATAATTTTTGTTGCATTACGAAAAGCTTGTTTTGGGCTTTCTTGATAGCTACCAAATGGCATATCAACAATCACACAAGCACGTTCAGAACCACGCATCACAGCTCTTGCATGCGCAATCATCATTTCCATGGTAACGGAAATAGTAGTATCCATACCATACAGAACCATACCAAGTGAATCACCAACCAGTAAAATATCAACATGACGATCAAGTAATTTAGCGATCGGAGTAGTATAGGCAGTTAAAACAACGATCGGTTCCACATTCTTCTTCAAAAGAAGATCACGTGTAGTAATACGTTTGGTAGCTATTTTTTTATTCATAAAACATTTTCCTTTGATTGTCAGAAAATCATTTTCATCTTAATTATAGATAAATAAATTTATATAAAAATCATTAAAACTACTCGTTTATAATTAGTATATGTTTAGCCAATAAATAACACTAACTGAAGAGTATTAATTTTGTATACGGCGGGTTTCACTGTTTAATATTGACTGTATCTGCTTTAATAAACTGAGCGCGAGTTACTCCCATCCACATAACTAATGGTGATGAAACCAGTACTGATGAATAAATACCAAATATGATGCCAATAGTCAGTGCCATAGCAAAATAATGTAAAGTTTCTCCACCAAACAATAACATAGATAACACCACCATTTCCGTACACCCGTGAGTAATAATAGTTCGAGACATAGTCGCTGTAATCGCATTATTTATGTTCTCAGCAACACTAAATTTTTTGTATTTACGAAAGTTTTCACGAATTCGATCGAAAACAACTACCGACTCATTAACCGAATATCCTAACACTGATAAGACTGCAGCCAATACAGTAAGGGAAAATTCCCATTGAAAAAAAGCAAAAAATCCTAAAATAACTATTACATCGTGCATATTAGCAATGATTGCAGCGACAGCAAAACGCCATTCAAAACGAAATGCTAAATAGATCATCATACCAACACAAACTAACACTAATGCGATCGATCCATCAGAAACCAATTCTTCACCTACCTGTGGCCCAATAAATTCGACACGCCGTAATTCAATATTAGAATCAGCTGCACGTAAAGCATTCAGTACAGTTTCTGACAATTGTGCCGAAGATATACCTTCCTTAAGTGGCATACGAATAATTAGATCTGACGAAGTACCAAAATTTTGAATAGTTGCATCCGTGATACCAGCTTTTCCCAATGCGTTTTGCGCTCGAATCGGTTCCGCAGTTTGCTGATAATGTACTTCAATAACAGTACCTCCGGTAAATTCCACACCAAAATTCAATCCTTTAACAACAAGAAAGAAAATTGCCATAACGAACATAATTGCAGACGCTATTGTCGTCGATCGTGCATAAGTCATGAACTGAATATCATGTTTAAACCGAAAAAATTCCATTATTTACCAATCCAATCAAATCAAATAGACAAACTAGTAATTTTGCGTTGTCTACCGTAAGTCAAGTTAATCATGGCACGCGAAACAAGAATAGCGCTGAACATCGAAGTTAAAATACCTAAACAAAGAACTACGGCAAAACCACGTACCGGGCCGGTACCATAAGCAAATAGAGCAGCACCTGCGATGAAGCTAGTAACATTAGTATCAAGAATTGTTCCAAAAGCATGTTCGTATCCAGCATGAATTGACGCATGAAAAGTACAACCAGATCTTAGTTCTTCACGAATACGTTCATTAATCAATACATTAGCGTCAATAGCCATACCTACAGTCAATGCAATAGCTGCTATACCAGGTAACGTCAATGTAGCCTGTATCAATGACAACATAGCAATAAGCAACAGTACATTAGCAGCTAATGCCAAAGTTGAAAATATACCAACAATACGATAATAAATTGACATAAATACAGCAATAGTAACAAATCCCCAGAGTACTGAATGCACGCCTTTTGCAATATTTTCCAAACCCAAACTAGGGCCGATAGTCCGTTCTTCAATAATATTCATTGGAGCTGCTAGTGCGCCTGAACGCAATAATAACGCCACATCATTAGCTTCTTTGACTGTCATGTGTCCTGTGATCTGAACGCGACCGCCATCAATCTGTTGACGAATAACAGGGGCAGTAACAACTTCACCATTGCCCTTTTCGATCAAAAGAATAGCCATTCGTTTACCAATATTATCTCTAGTTACTTGTGAAAAAATCCTAGCACCACGAACATCAAGATTAATATTGACAGCAGGTTCATTGTTATGACTATCAAAACCAGCAGAAGCATTAGAAATATTCTCACCAGTCAACACTATTGCTTTTTTAACTAAAATTGGATTATTATCACGGCCACTCAAATAAAATTCGTCACCAGGAGGTATTAAACCACGTGCTGCATTTTGTAAACTTTGCTGATCTGCATGTTCTTCGTCAACCATATGAATTTCAAGACTAGCAGTACGTCCTATAATATCTTTTGCCTTAGCCGTATCCTGCACTCCTGGCAATTGAACAACTACGCGATCGATCCCCTGTTGTTGAATAATTGGTTCAGCAACACCTAGTTCATTTATACGATTTTTCAAAGTCAGAACATTTTGCTGAAGAGTTGTATTTTGAAATTTCTTTATAGACTCTGGAGTTAAAGTTAGAGCAATTCTAGTTTCATCTAATTGAACACATGTCATTTCATGTAATTTTTTACGTAATTCTTCCATGCCTAGAGAACAAATTTTATCATTACGAAACTTAACAATCAGTGTTTGTCCATCATGATTGACACCTCCAAGTGGAATTTGAGCATTACGCAACAAACTACGCACCTCGTTGATTTGACGATCGAGTTGCTTATTAATTGCTGTCATCATATCTATTTGCATAAGAAAATGTACACCACCTCGCAAATCCAATCCAAGATACATCGGGAATGCCCCAATATTAGAAAGCCAATCTGGAGATGATGATAAAAGATTAAGTGCGATCATATAATTGTTACCAAGAATATGCTGTAACTCATCTTTAACTTTAAGTTGAATATCAGTATTAGGAAGTTTAATTTTGATTCCTGAAGCATCAGAAATAATTCCAAGATATGGAATCCGTTGTTGTTTAAGATTATTTTCTACATTTAACAATAACTCCTGATCAATTTGCACAATAGAATTTGCTGAAGAAATTTGTACAGCTGGAATTTCACCAAAAAAATTAGGCATTGAATAGATCAATCCCAAAACCAATGCGACGAAAATAATGCAATATTTCCATCGTGGATAATGGTTCATATTATATAACTTTCTCAATTATTGATTACTGTAGATTGCAACAAATCTCAAAAATATTAGTAAATATTGACAATACTTAAACAAAAAAATCATTTCTTATCAGATATCCTGCTAAATACAGACAATTTCTTTTTTTTAATTTTTGATGTTTCAACAATGTTATCGTCAGAAATTTCGTCTTTAATTTTAGATTCTTTATTAGAATCAGAAACCGACTCGGTCTTAGCCAATACCTCAGAGATGGCACTGCGAACCACGCGAACACGAACATCATCAGCAATTTCTACTAATACCTCAGTATCATTGATCACTTTGTTAATTTGACCTATAATACCACTTTGAATCAACACTCGATCTCCACGTCGAAGTTGCGAAATCAACTCGCGATGCGCCTTAGTTTTCTTTTGTTGCGGACGTATTAGTAAAAAATAAAAAACTACAAAAATAAGAATAAGCGGAAGGAACTGCTGTAAAGATTCAAACGTGCTGCTAGTCGAAGTATTAGTTGATTGTGCGTAGGCATCTAAAATAAACATAATAATCTCCTATTATGGAAATTTAACAAACTCGCGTAAGTTATAATATTATAATATTATAACTTTTCATATCTGATCACATTACAACAACAATATTAATTGTATTCATTCATCAACATTATTATTAATAATTATAAATAATAATTTATATCAATTTTCATATTTGAAGATTATTAATAAATAATATTGCATATGTTTATATGTTAAATCACAATAAATATTATGATTTTGATTATATTTTGATATAAATTTGCCTGTAAGAATCAAAATTTAAAAGTTCAAATAATCATATTGCATAGTTAAATAAATAAACGCAGGCACGGATAGTACACAATTTTTGATCAAATTTAATGTATAATCAAAATGAATAATAGATCAGATCGTTTTTTATTGTTAACGCGCATTGCCGACGCTCTTGATCGTTTGGCCCCACCAATTTCTAATAATATCAATCTTGATGTTGCTGATGCCTTTGTTTGGAATGCTAACTCAGAGAAATTAGAAGCTATTACTCAAATCAATCGTATCGATATTTCATTATTACATGGCATAGATGTACAACGAGATATTTTACTTGATAATACAAGACGTTTTTCTAGAGGCTTGTCAACAAATAATGCGTTATTATGGGGAGCGCGTGGTACAGGAAAATCATCGTTAATAAAAGCAGTTCACGCAAAAATCAATGAAGAAATTCCACATGCTCTTGCATTAGTAGAAATTCATCGTGAGGATATTACTTCATTTTCATGCTTACTTACAATGTTATGTAACAGCTCTCGTAGGATTTTATTATTTTGTGACGATCTTTCTTTTAATAAACATATAGATGATAGTTACAAGTCTTTAAAAACAGCGTTAGATGGCAGTATTAAAGGTAGGCCATCAAACGTAGTATTTTATGCTACTTCAAATCGTCGTCATTTAATGTCTCGTAATATGATCGAAAATGAACGTTCAACAGCCATTCATCCAGAAGAAACAACAGAAGAAAATATTTCGATATCAGATCGATTCGGTCTATGGATAGGATTTCATAAAATTAACCAAGAGACATTCTTGGCAATAATAGAAAACTATGCAAAAGCTTTTTGTTTACCGATTGCTATCAATGATTTGCATAAACAAGCAATAGAATGGTCGATAAATCGAGGCGCTCGTTCAGGAAGAGTCGCGTGGCAATTCATTCAAGATGTAGCTGGCAGATTAGATAAATCACTCTAATGTAAAGAAACTTTTCTATATGAAAAGCCAACTATCTGTAATTATATTTTTAATAAATAACTAACTTTACTTTTTATCACTTAAAATGGATTCATCTCATTAGGTAAATCATAGGATCTACAGCTCTCGTTCCCTGACGAATTTCAAAATGCAATTGTGGCTGTGTCGCACCGCCAGAATCTCCAGATTTAGCAATCTGTTGCCCACGCCTTACATTGTCACCACGTTTAACAAGAAGCGCATCGTTATGTGCATAGGCAGTCATCCATCCGTCAGAATGTTTAATAAGAAGTAAATTTCCGAATCCACGTAGTTCATTACCAGAATAAACAATCACACCATCTTGTGCAGCTAACACTGGAGTATCACGTGATACGGCAATATTAATACCATCGTTATGTTGACCCTTTCCTGTAGTACCAAATTCCACTAATAATCTACCGTGAACTGGCCAAATAAAACCATTTGAACCTAAAGGGTCAGATGAAGTCTGTATATTCTTAGTTTGTTGTTTGACCTCAGTAGCCTCACGTTTTGCCAATGAATTGTAGTTGCCAGTAGTTTCTTTAATCGTCGGCTCTTTAGTAGATATAGCTGTATTATTGATTGAACGCGATGAATCTTGAGCGCTTGTACTATCAATAACTTCAGATTTTGATGATTCAGGATTTTGTTGTTTGATATATTCTTGTGCTTCTTGTTTGACCTCAGTAGCCTCACGTTTTGCCAATGAATTGTAGTTGCCAGTAGTTTCTTTAATCGTCGGCTCTTTAGTAGATATAGCTGTATTATTCGATGAATCTTGAGCGCTTGTACTATCAATAACTTCTGGTAATTTAAGTTTTTGCCCAATCAATAATATATATGGTGATGATAAATTATTAATTCTTGCTAAAGTGGAAAATGGAACACCAATCTTACGAGCAATACCTAACAATGTATCGTCCTTTATCACTACATAATTTCTATCATTTGGTAAAATTAAAACTTGACCTACACTAACTTTAAATGGTGGTTGAAGATTGTTAGCAATAATCAATGATCGCACTGAAATATTAAGATGACGTGCTATACTATAAATATTATCACCAGACTGAACATTATAAATAGATGACCTTGATTGTTCATTATCTCGTGAAATACTGTTACTACGCTCGCTAACAGATGATCTCATTGGGACTTTCGTTGTACATCCAACTGTAAGTACTAGTAATAAAAAATATAATGTCGTACACGTACAGCGATAAAATCTAAAAAAAAAATACTGAACAAATATCATGAATTTATATATATTTAATTATTGTGATTGGTTGAATTTTGTCTCCAATTATTAGCATACCTAGATCGATTATTGAAATATTACATTAAATACCAATGATGAACAGTGAGCATTATTTTCTTCAATAATCATGTATTTTTATCAAAAAATTAACATGTTATGACATCAAGATTATTCATGTATGATTTAATAGCATCAGGAATTAATACGCTACCATCGGCCTGTTGATAATTTTCAAGAACAGCTATGAGAGTTCGTCCAACAGCAAGTCCAGAACCATTAAGCGTATGAACAAATCGTTTTAATTTTTTTCCATTTTTTCGAAATTTAGTGTTCATTCGACGAGCTTGAAATTCACCACAATTCGAACAGCTAGAAATTTCACGATATGCATTTTGACCTGGCAACCAAACTTCAATATCATATGTCTTACACGACGAAAATCCCATATCTCCTGCACAAAGGACAACAACGCGATAAGGAAGATCTAAACGTTTCAATACATCCTCTGCACAAAAAATCATTCTCTCATGCTCTTCTGTTGAAGAGTCAGGATGCGTAATACTAACCAATTCAACTTTATTAAATTGATGTTGACGAATCATACCGTGAGTATCCTTACCAGCAGCACCTGCTTCAGAACGAAAACAAGTTGTTAACGCAGTCATTCGAATAGGCAGACAAGCCTCATCAAGAAGCTCATCACGGAACAAATTAGTCAATGGAACTTCCGCTGTAGGAATTAGCCAATGACCAGTATTAGTATGAAACAAATCATCACCAAATTTTGGCAACTGACCAGTACCATAAAGCGCGTCGTCTCTTACTATAAGTGGTGGGTTAACTTCGATATATCCATGTTTTCTAGTTTGCAAATCTAGCATAAATGCACCTAAAGCACGCTCAAGATGCGCTAATTTATCTTTTAGAACTACAAAGCGAGCTCCTGATAGTTTAGTAGCTACTTGAAAATCCATCATCCCTAGCCTCTCTCCAATAACATAATGTTCAAGTGGTAAAAAATCGAATTGCTTTACTGTACCAACTCTACGCAATTCAACATTATCCATTTCGTCAAAACCACTAGGAACTTTGTCGTCAGGTAAGTTTGGAATAATCATCAATTGATCATTTATATTATAAGCTAAAATCTTATCTTCTGCTTCGACAATAATAAGTTTTTCTTTGAGCATCATCATCTCATCCATCAGAATCTTGATATCGCCTCCAGTTCGTTTGATATCTCCGATTTGTTTAGATATTTCATTTCGTCTTGACTGAATTTTTTGAGAAGTAGTTTGTAACATTCGGTGTTTTTGATCTAATTCAATAATGCGCGACGATACAGGCTTCAAACCTCTGCGAACGAGACCAGAATCGAATGCCTCTGGATCATTACGGATTAATTTAATATCATGCATGTTTTATATAGGAATAGATTTTAAACAATCATTAAAATTACTGATTATACAGTTAGAATAGAATAACTATCAAAAAAATATCAAATATATAATTCATTGAACATGTTTCTAATCAATTTTCTGACGTCTTGTTTCAATCAAGTGACAAAAAAATATCGAAATTTCGTAGAGAATCAGCATTGGTAAGGCAAGGCTTATCTGACTAACGATATCTGGTGGTGTCAATATAGCTGCAACAATAAAAATAACTACGATAGCATATCGTCGTTTAGTCTTTAGATCTGCTGAACTGACAATACCGACACGAGCCAGCAATGTAAGAAATACAGGCATTTGATAGGCAACGCCGAATGAAAATATCAACTTAATCACAAAAGATAAATATTCACTAATTTTAGTTTCAAGTTGAATTGCCAATTCACCATCTATAATTCCTGTATCTATTGTTTCAAATGACAGAAAAAATCTAAGCGCTATTGGTAAAACTAAGAAATAAACTGTCGCCGCTCCTGCTAAAAATAATATTGGTGTAGCCACTATTATTGGCGCAAATATATGTTTTTCTTGAGAATAAAGTCCAGGAGCAATAAAAATCCAAAGTTGATTAGCCCAAACTGGAAAACATAAAAAAGTAGCAGCAAATGCAGCAAGCTGCAGAAAAGTAAAAAAAGCCTCTGTTGGGGCCGTGTAGATCATTCTTCTATTAGAGCCGTGCGTCGCAAGAACGTTAGCTAATGGTCGTTCAAGAAACACGTAAATTTCATACACATAAAAGTAACATATAGCGAAAGCAACAGCAAAAGCTATAATTGATATCGTTAGACATTTTTTAAGCTCGATTAAATGTTCGAGCAGAGTCATTTTATTGTTATTTGGATCGTCATTCACAGCGTTGATTTGTTTTCTATATATCTAATGGAGAAGTATCATTATCTACTGATACTAATGACTGTTCGTCTGAAGATAAGCTTGCTGGTAAAGATTGATCAGTTGACGAATTTATTTGCAAAGTATTATCTGTAGTCTTTGAATTATTATTAACTTTTGTAATATCAAGGTTAATCTGACGACGCAATTCATCGAGTTCAGTTTGATCCAATATCTCATTTAAATTGTTTTGAAATCCTTCTGTCATTCGTCGCACTCTGCGTATCAATTGACCAAACATATACATGACCTTCAATAAGTCATTTGGTTTAAGAACGATCAACATTACAGTACAAATAATGACAACTTTAGACCAAGAGATATTAATCATATTTAAAAATTAATCAATATTTTGGAATTTATTTTACAACTATTCCATGCCTATTCGATCTCATCGTCTTGTAAACCTTTCTTAAAGGCTTTAATACCTTTAGCTAGATCACTCATGATGTTGGATATGCGACCGACACCAAACAACAATAAAATAACAGTTAAAACAATAATCCAATGCCAAATACTAAAAGTCCCCATATTTTCTCCTATTGCAATCTTATTTGTGATCATCAATATTCTATTTGTGATCATCAATATTCGTAGTAAATCAGAACAGTGTCATTTTAACGATTTTAACTTTAGCACAAGATTAAACCATGTCAGTAATTAGAAATTAAACACAAACTTTTAACAATTTTCCAATCTTTTATTATCAATTTAATTGAAATAATTTTAATAATAGAGTTGTTGGATCATTTTTTTATTAAAATTTATTTAAAATAACTTTAGTAAAAATTAAATATTTTAATTTTCTAGAAATTAATAATATATTGAACTAAATTTTTTGTTGTGATCAAAATTCATTATTATTAATTTCAATGAGTTTAATTCGTGAATAATTATTATTACATTAATATATCAAATTTTTGAAATCCAAGACTCTAAAGTTATATTTGCATCAATTGGTAATTGGTAATTACGTAACATAGAATCTGCACGTGATAATCGTATTTGAGCATTATCGCTTAACGGTCGTAGTGCTGACGCCATGTTCTGCATTTCAATTATTTTACCGTTGCAATGTAAAACAATATCGCAACCAGCATCAAGACTGTTTTGCGCTCTCTCTGAAAAACTTCCGCTGAGTGATTTCATTGAAATATCGTCTGACAATAAAACGCTTTCACACCCAATTGCATCGCGAATTATTTGCTTAATTACGATTTTAGAAATAGTTGCCGGACGTTTTGAATCGATCGCTTTATAAACAATATGAGCAGTCATTGCCCATGGCGCATCTCTCAAACTTCGAAACGGTAAAAAATCTGATTGCTCTAATGTTTTAAGATTAGTTTCAACTACCGGTAGCTCTTTATGACTATCAACTAATGCTCTACCGTGACCAGGCGTATGCTTAACAATTGATATTACTGTTCCATCAAGCAACCCTTCCATTGCAGATCTGCCAAGATCAGCCACCAAAACTGGATCGTTACCAAAAGATCGATTACCAATTACATTTGAAGCATCATTGATCTTTAAATCAAGTACTGGGGCACAATTGACGTTGATTCCCAATTCAGATAATTCATTAGCCATAATTCGTGCATTAAGCCAAGTAGCTCGACGTGCCAATGACAGATCTTTTTCTGCCATTTTACCAAATATCTCCATAGGATGATGCAAATGCCAATATGGTTCTTTCAACCGCTGAACTGCACCACCCTCTTGGTCAATTAAAATTGGAGCATGATGTTCAACGCAATTACGCAACTCATTAACTAGTTTCATAACTTGAATAGGTGTAGCAATGTTTCTGCTAAACAAAATAAATCCGAATGGATTAGTATTATTAAAGAAACACTTTTCTTCATCACTCAATGATAATCCAGCACATCCATAAATAACAGCTGAAGGAATTTTATTTTTTAACAAAAAAACACACTTGTGATCGTTTAGATAGATTGTCACAAATATTACGTGCCTGTTCTTCAGTCATAGGACCAATACGTATTCTCCAAAAAATTTCATTATTCGCAAACATTATACGAACAATATTGCCATCAAAACTACCCAGCACATCTTTGTTAAATTTTTTAATACGCAACCATTCATTTTTAGCATCTTCTTCAGTTTTCAAAGATCCTAGTTGTACTGTCCAATCATTTGCTGCTTTTATTACTTTATTAGACAATGTATTAGTAACATCAGTATTAGCATTAGTAATTGATTTGGCTATACTTTTATCAGACGATGTCACTATTAATTTCGGATCGATCGATAACTTATATTGTTCATTTAGTTCGAGAGGTTGTTCGATTGGCGACAATAGACGTTCAATTTGCTGTCGATTATCATTTTGTGAAATCATGTTGTGGTAAATTAATCTATCTCGATTTGGTACATTCATTCCGCCGCGACTTTCCGGTTTAATCTTAATTTGACGATCGTCGGCTTTAATTACTTGAACGACAGCAGTTTTATTTTTACTTAGTGATCCGCTAAAAATAATGCAGAGCACAATAATACTAAAAACTATAAATAAAACCAACGCAACTATTAAAATGAATCGCATATGAACTTTTTCATAGAAGTTTGATTTCAATTTAAATTTAAACATCTTAGTATTTATTTGACTTTATTTGATTGAATAAGACATTTTATCACTCAAATACACTTATCTCATTTCCTCAACAGGCTCTACGCCAAAAATTGCTAATCCAGATGCGATAAGTAGCGCAACTGCACGTACTAAAGCTAATCGAGAAAAAGACAATTCTTTGTCTTTTTCTATTAAGAACCTCAGTGTAGCATCATCTTTTCCTTTATTCCATAATTCGTGAAAAGCCGCAGCCACATCATAAAGATAAAAAGCAATTCTATGTGGTTCATGTGCTCTAGCAGCATTTTCCACTAAAAATGGCCATTTGCTAATCAATCGAATTAAGATTAGTTCAAAAGGATCAGATAATCTATAAAACGATGCATTGACTAACGAATCTTGAGAACAATCAATGTTTGGAAACATTTCTATTCCATGCCGTAAGACAGAATGTGCTCTAGCATGGGCATATTGCACATAGAAAATTTGATTATCACGAGATTGTTCTAATACCTTTACAAGATCAAAATCAAGCTGTGCATCATTTTTTCTGGTCAACATAATAAAACGAATTACATCCTTGCCTACCTCATTAACCACATCACGCATAGTAACAAAAGTTCCAGATCGTTTACTCATCTTGTAAGGAACGCCATTTTTCAAAAAATTTACCATCTGACAAAGCTTGACATCTAGTGAGACATCATCTCCAGCTATTGCTTTAACAATAGCCTTAATACGTTTGATATAGCCATCATGATCACTTCCCCAAACATTTATTATCTGAGAAAAACCACGACAACATTTATCAAAATGATAGGCAATATCCGAAGCAAAGTAAGTCCAACTGCCATCAGATTTTTTCAACGGTCGATCAATGTCGTCACCGAATTTAGTAGCTCGAAACAAAGTTTGTGTTCTAGGCTCCCAATCTTCAGAAACCTTACCCTTAGGTTGTTCAAGTGCACCTTGGTAAATCAGATCTTGATTATACAAAAAATGAAAAGCGTCATTAACCTTACCGCTGTCAATCAATTCGCGTTCTGAAGTAAAGACAGTATGTTGCACACCTATCATAGCAAGATCATCATGAATTAGTTTCATCATCGCATCAATAGCAATACTACGAAATTCAGATAACCAATGATCCTCATTAACATTTCGCCACATCGTACCGTCTTTAATAGCAATTGCTTGACCAACAGGAATCAAATATTCCCCAGGATAAAATCCTTCAGGAATCTCACCTATTGTCTCACCTAAAGCCTCGCGATAGCGTAAATAAGTCGATCGTGCCAAAATATCAATCTGTATGCCAGCATCATTAATATAATATTCTCGTACAACATCATACCCAACTTTTTCAAGCAATCTAGCTAAAACATCTCCAAATACTGCACCTCGAGCATGACCAATATGCATTGGTCCTGTCGGATTTGCTGAGACATATTCGATGTTTACTTTGATACCACACCCAAAGTTCGAATCACCATAATGAATTCCAGATCTCAAAAGATTTACCAATTGTTCATACCAAAAATCATTAGTAAGACGTAAATTAATAAATCCTTGTTTAGCTACTTCAATAGAGGCTATCCAAGGTAAATTTCTTAAATCAACGATCAACATTTCCGCAATATTTTGAGGTTTCATTCCAATAACATTAGCTAACACCATGGCAATATTAGTTGATATATCACCATGAATAGCTTCACGTGGTGGTTCAGCAGTAACTTTTGAGTAATCGAGACAGGGTGGTAATTTATTCTGTTTGACCAAATTAATGGCAGTGTTAATAATATCGGCACGAAAGATTTTAAACAGATTCATAATTTCTCTTGAAAACCAAACAAATTATTATGCTCTTCAATAGCATTATGATCTGTCATTCCTGCAATGTAATCAGTAACTGTACGAGCAGTTTCCTTATTATTTTTACCATCACAATAAATCTGCAATTCTGGTGGCAAACATTCAGGCTCTTCAATAAACAAAGAGTAAAGATCTTTTATAATACGACGTGCTTTGCTAGCTATTTTATTAACTTTGTAATGACGATACATATTATGAAATAGAAATTTTTTAATAGTGGCATTATTCTCTCGCATAGTTGGTGTAAAAGCTACAAGCGGTTCATTTAAACGACATATAGCCACACAATCAACAGGAGAGAATTTTGCAATACGTCGACGAGTCTCATTAATCAAATCAGAAACCATTAGACCTATTAATCTACGTACCGCCTCATGAATATGAAGTGATTGACTGATATTAGGAAATTCATATTTCACTGAAGAAAAAACTTCACCAACAAATGGAATATTTTTCAAATCATCAATATTAAACAAGCCTGCGCGTAAACCATCGTCGATATCATGATTATTATAAGCGATATCATCTGATAGCGAAGCAACCTGAGCTTCAGCACTGGCAAAACTATTAAATTCTAAATTTCCTTTTATAACACAATCTGCAATTGTTAACGGCAATGATTTAATATCAACAAATCTTGTTAATGGACCATTATGTTTAATCATACCATCAATCGTTTCCCACGAAAGATTTAGCCCGTCGAACTGACAATAACGATGTTCCAATTTAGTTACAATTCTCACAGATTGAATATTGTGGTCAAATCCACCAATATCTTTCGTCATATCCTGTAAAGCACATTCTCCGGCATGACCAAAAGGTGCATGCCCAAGATCATGTGCCAGAGATAGAACCTCGGTAAGATCTTCATTTAACCCCAAAACTCGTGAAATTGATCTAGCAATCTGTGATACTTCTAGACTGTGAGTTAGACGTGTGCGAAAATTATTACTTTTATGATAAATAAAAACTTGTGTCTTGTATTTAAGTTTGCGAAAAGCCTCAGAGTGAATAATTCTATCACGATCTCGTTGAAATGGAGATCGCGTTTCACTCAAAGGTTCTGAATAGTATCGCCCTTGACTTTTGCTTGAATGACAAGCATATGGAACGAGAGTACAATTGACTAACATTAATTTGAATATTTAACTAGATTGATGTTCAATTCAATTTAACTGATTATTAGTTTATTATTAGTCGCAAAATGTTTAATACCGGTAATTATCGATCATAAATTGTTAAGTTAAGTATTAATTTGAACTAATTTTCAAAATAATTTACACACGTCACACTGTTTTAAATGACCCTTGGTCGTTATTGTAACATTTACAGCAAGCCAAAGCGCTGAACTAATCTATCAAAGTATTTAAGTTAAATCAAAGACTGATCAACATTAGTTTAATTTAAGAATAGACATTCAATTGCAAATTAGAAACCTATGATTACATAATTAATTATGAAAACTCTAGTTAAAATTTATTTAGTGAATAAATAATGCTATCTTGATTAATTTTATGGGAAAATGCTATTTGACAGAATTTTTCTAACAGAAAGAGCTGCACATCAAATACTAAACTAGGCAAAGATAATAGAAACCCTAAATTCATGTTGCACATTTCTGTTAATGACGGCGGCCGCTCTGGTCTTTCTTATAAATTTTCACTAGATGACAAAAAATGAATGATGATTTAACATTCGAATTTTACGATACTTTCATAGTCATCAACATTACCTTACTAAATTTACTTTCAGGATCTACCGTCGATTTCGTTGAAGATCTGATGTGTAGTTCTTTTTCGATCCAAAATCCTAACGCCGTTTAGACTTGTAATTGCGGAAACTCTTTTTCTGTTTAATCTTTAATTCTTTTTAAGAAAATCTGATTCTATTACAATTTTCCTTTTTATATAAAGGAATTAAGATATATAATCTTTCATGTTTTACTACTTACTCCATAATGAGTTGTGCATATATGCATATAATGCAGGTAGCATATATGCTGAAAATATGCCGCTTTTGTAATTCATTAATATACATGTTCACGCGAATCGCTACTTGGAACGTCAATTCGATAAGAGTTCGTTTTGATATTGTCATTAATTGGGCGCAAAGCACCAAATCAGATGTTATTTTGCTACAAGAAACTAAATGTATTGACGAAAAATTTCCAAGGCTCGAATTCGAGAATTTAGGCTGGCATTTGGCTTTACGAGGTCAAAAAACATATAACGGCGTAGCTATAATGTCTCGTCAGCCAATAATAGAAGAAATATGTAAAATAGTTGGTGATAATGGAGAAGCCCGTTATATTGAAGCTAAATTGCAAAATGGCATTCGAGTTATTTCGATTTATGTACCTATGGGACAATCCGTTGAGTCAAATCATTTTGTTTTTAAATTAAAATTTCTAGATGCCATTCGTGAACGTGTAATACACTTGCTAAACATGGAAGAACCATTTGTTTTAGGCGGTGACTACAATGTTGCGCCAGATGAAAGAGATGTTTTTGATGCCGAAAAAATGAAAGATCACATATTGTTCCATCATGAAGAACGTAAGAGATTTCGCAGCCTACTTCATCTTGGGCTAACTGATGCTTTTCGCGCATCTAATAATGAAATTCGACGTTTTTCTTGGTGGGATTACAGGGCAAATTCTTGGTTACGCAATCGCGGTCTCAGAATCGATCATTTATTACTATCACCACAGATAACAGATTGGCTAGTAGTTGCTGATATTGACGATAGTCCACGTAGCAATAAAAAATGTTCAGATCACGCTCCGGTCTGGTGTGAACTTAATAGTAATTATTATTAGTTACTTTTAGTTATTGAAATTACAAATATAGATTATTGATACTTTACCAAAGAAATCTCTCCGACTAATCGAAATTAATTTGTCTTACGAAATAAATTTTGTTTAATGATACATTGCCGATCAAATTGCGTTGTCATATTTTGAATATGATCGTTCGTTGATAGATTAAATGGAAATAATGACTAAAATGAAGAAATATCGTTCTTACACTTCCACTCATGGTCGCAATATGGCTGGTGCACGCGGATTATGGCGTGCTACTGGAATGAAAGATGGTGATTTTGACAAACCAATAATTGCCATTGTCAATTCATTTACACAATTTGTTCCTGGACATGTTCATCTTAGGAACATTGGGCAAATAGTTGCTCACGAAATTGAATCCTTTGGTGGCATTGCTAAGGAATTTAATACAATTGCAATCGATGATGGCATTGCTATGGGACATTCTGGAATGCTATATTCATTACCGTCGCGTGAATTAATCGCTGATTCTGTAGAATATATGATCAATGCTCACTGTGCCGATGCAATGATCTGTATTTCAAATTGTGATAAAATAACACCAGGTATGCTTATGGCCACTATGCGTCTTAATATTCCAACTATATTTGTTTCAGGTGGACCAATGGAAGCTGGAAGAATTAAGATATCTAATAAAATTAATACCGTCGATCTAATTGATGCGATGATTGTTGCTGCAAATGAAACAATTAGCGATATAGATGTTGAAAACTATGAAAGATCATCTTGTCCTACATGTGGCTCTTGTTCTGGAATGTTTACAGCTAATTCAATGAACTGTCTTGTAGAAGCATTAGGCTTAGCCTTGCCAGGCAATGGCACATTACTTGCTACACATATCGATCGTAAAAAACTGTTTATTGAGGCCGGGCGTCAGATCATGAACCTTACTAAACGATATTATGAACAAGATGATATTTCAGTATTACCGCGCAACATTGCTAATTTTAAAGCATTCGAAAATGCTATGACATTAGATATCTCTATGGGCGGGTCAACTAATACAGTGTTACATTTATTAGCAATAGCACAAGAAGGTAAAATTAATTTTGTCCTAAAAGATATTGATCGATTATCGTTACGAGTTCCTCATTTATGTAAAGTAGCTCCTAGTATTTCTAATATTCATATTGAAGATGTTCATAGAGCTGGTGGAGTAGTAGCTATTCTTGGTGAATTAGATCGTGCTGGTCTTTTAAATCGCGATGTTAATACAGTTCATTCAACTAGCCTAAATAGCATGCTTCAACATTGGGATATTTACCAATCTAAAAATCATAATGTACAAACATTTTATCGTGCAGCTCCAGGAGGAGTGCGTACCACTAAGGCTTTTAGCCAATCTTCACGGTATCAAAATCTAGATACCGATCGCAAAACAGGAACGATTCGCAATATAGATCATGCATATAGCAAAGATGGTGGATTAGCAGTGTTATTTGGCAACATCGCAGAAGATGGGTGCGTTGTCAAAACAGCTGGTGTCGATAAAAAAAATCTCATGTTTTCTGGCCCTGCAATAATTTGTGAAAGTCAAGAAATTGCAGTATCAAAAATACTAGGAGGTGAAATTAAAAATGGTGACGTTATATTAATTCGTTATGAGGGGCCAAAAGGTGGTCCAGGAATGCAGGAAATGCTTTATCCAACTAGTTATTTAAAAAGTTTCCACCTCGATAAAACATGCGCTTTAATAACAGATGGTCGATTTTCAGGCGGTACATCTGGCTTATCTATTGGTCATGTCTCTCCTGAAGCTGCCGAAGGCGGAGTTATTGGATTAATTGAAACTGGTGATATTATCGAAATTGATATTACAAAACGTAAAATCAACGTCAATCTATCTGATAAACAATTAACCAATCGTCGCGTAACTATGGAAGCTAGAGGTAGTGATGCATGGAAACCAATAGATCGTCAACGTCATGTATCAAAATCACTTCGTGCTTATGCAACATTCGTTACAAGTGCCTCTAGTGGAGCTGTATTAAAAGTACCATAGTTATGAAAACTATTACGTTACAAAGTAAATTCCCTCAGTTTAACGTAGTAACAATAGTGATTTGTTAAGCTATCCTATCGCACATTATTTGATTTTTTTATTTCAATAAATTTCATCAAGAATTACTTCCAACTATATCATTTTCACAATTGCTTTTAATTATAATCATGATACATTGTGTTTGCCGGTTAGCCGGATATGGAACTAAACGTCTTACAGAATAAGCGATGCGGACC